>JBCBZY010000170.1:0-6119 GCA_039815115.1 Pseudomonadota bacterium
GGCGCGATATCCGTACCAGCCAGCCACCCAGACGGTTGTCCGAAATGCTTCCCACGCGGGCAGACAGCGCCGCGAATATGGCGGGCTCTCTGCGATTCATCAGCGGCAGGAAATGTTTTGCTATCAATGCGGGGCCAATCGCATTGATCCGGTAGTTCTCGGTCAACCAGTCACCGTCAAGGTCCCTAAGGCTCTTTTCGGGTCCAGTTGTTCCGTTGTGAAGTATCCCTGTGGCGACAAACACGAGGTCTGGTTTCAGCCCCTCCGCACTGATCCAGTCTGCAGCCGCCACAATGGTCTCTTCGGAAGTGATATCCAGTGCAACCGGGCTACTCTCCGATCGGGAAAAGCCGATGACATTGTCATATTCGCCTTCATCCCGCAGGACCCTGACCATGGCGCTGCCAATGCCACCGCCTGCACCGACAACGAGCGCTGTTTTTCCGGTCATGAACGAATGAAGCGCAGGTTGTTTTCCGAGCTGTCTTTCGCGGAGAAACGATAGCCATCACAGTCAAAGCCTTTCAGGCTTTCGACATCCTGAATGTGGTTGTCGCAAATGAAACGTGCCATCATGCCGCGCGCTCGCTTGGCTTCAAAACTGATGAATTTTGGTCCGTCTGGTCCATCCTTGCGAAAGTCCACGTCGATGATGCGCGCGTCAAGTTTGGCGACGTGAGGCTTTACCGCGGCCCAATATTCGTTGCTGGCAAGGTTTACGATCAGACGATCCCCAGCATCACCAAGGTCGCTTGCAAGCGCTTTTGCTATCCGGTCTTGCCAGAAATCAGTGAGCTTTCGGTAGCGAGGCGCCCATTTGGTCCCCATTTCCAGCCGGTGCGGGCGGATCGGATCCAGTGGTCTCAACAGGCCGTAGAGCCCGGACAGGATTCGCACATGTCCTTGCGCAAACCGTAATCCGTCGTCGTTGAGGCTGGAAGCCTCGAAACCGGTAAATACATCTCCATTATAGGCAAATATGGCGGCCCTTTCGGGCTGATCGAAAAAGGCGCTGTAGCGGCTGCGATTAAGCTCGATCAAATTGTCTGACACCGGCATGATCGTTTTCAGTTTTTTCCTGGTCAGATTGGAGATTGCGCCAGCCAGGCGCTCCGTTTGCTCGGGAAAACGGTTCTCGCTGAGCTGCAGCTTGGGCAGCGGGCTTTCAAAGTCGAGAGATTTGGCGGGGGAAATAACGGCAATCACGGATATGGAACCTCGAATTCTGACGGTTTACAACTATATACAATTCTGACGGGGGAGATGGCGATCGGCTGACATTTGTTCAACCGTTATTCAGCGCATTTACCCTATAAATCGATGTGAACCTTGGTAATAAAGCCAAGACAGTTTATGGTGCAACCATATTCGGGACGTCGGCAGAATGTCCGCTCGTCAAAAAGTTTTTATCTGGAGGAATTCTATGCGTTTTCTATCTCATTTTTCAATGGCTGTCGCGCTGGCTGCCGCTGGAACACTGACTGTAACGGCCTTGCCTACTGAAGCGCAGGCGCAAAAAAAGAAAAAGGAAAAAGCGCCGAAGCTCAGCAAGGAAATCACACCGCAGGTGGCTGCCATTCAGAAAGCCATGGAAGAAGAAGATTCGTCACCAGCCAAACCGATGGTGGAACAGTTGCTCGCAGGACCGTGGACCGGATATGATCAGTTTGTCGCAGGACAGCTCGCAATCCAGCTAGGCGGCAAGCTGAAGGACACATCGCTGCAGGAAAAGGGGATCAAAACCTCTCTGGCCAGCGGCCAGACTCCTGCAGCACAGGCTCCGGTATTCAATTTTTATGCAGGCAATTTTGCCTATGGAGCTGAGCGCTGGGCCGAAGCGCGGCAATATTTTGAAACAGCAATCAGCCTGGGTTATCGTCAAAACAATGTGGCGGCGCTGGTTGCCGAGTCCTATTTCAAAGAGAATAATCTGACGCAAGGCCTGACAGCTTTGGACCGTGCCATTTCGATGGAGAAAGAAGCCAGTGGCAAGGCGGCCGAAGAATGGTACCGCCGCGGGGCTGGTGTTGCGATGCGGACCAATCAGCCGGCTCTGTCAGCAGAATGGACATATAAATTGGCGCAGGCTTACCCCACGGGTGAAAACTGGCGTGCGGCCCTGTCGGTATACCGCGACAGCGCTAAGCTGGACGATCAGCAGAATCTTGAGCTGATGCGCCTGATGCGCAAGGCCGATGCGATGGTCAGCGAACGGGATTATTTTGAATATGCGGATGCCGCTGGTCCGCGGAAGCTGCCCGGTGAAGTGGTTTCAGTTCTCGAAGAGGGTATTGCCAAGGGCGCCGTGCGCGGCACCACCACATACACCAAGGAAACACTGTCTCTTGCCCGCGGATCAATCAGCGCGGACAAGGCCAGCCTCCCGGCTTCAGAGCGGGATGCCGGGCGTGCGGCCAATGGCAAGATCGCTCTCGCTACCGGCGATGCGTTTCTGGGCTATGCCGACTATCAAAAGGCTGCCAGCATGTACGAGACTGCCATGGCCAAGGGCGGGATCGACATGGCACGCGCGCAAATGGGGAAGGGTATAGCGCTGGCCGGTCAGAAAGACTGGGCGGGTGCCAAACAGGCGTTTTCCAGCGTGACGGGTCCGCGGCAGAGCGTTGCCAAATTCTGGAACCTTTGGATCGATCAGCAGTCTGCCCCGGCGGCTGCGACGGCACCGGCTGCGGAAACAAATCCCACAGCAAGTTAAGCTTGATCCGGATTGAAAAGGAAAAGGGCGCCAGGTGCGCCCTTTTTATTTGTCTATCGGCACGCCCGGCAGATTTTTGGCGGAGCGGATGGTCAGCGATGTTTTCACGCTGGCCACGTTTGGGGCGGATGTAAGCTCGCTGGTCAGAAAATTCTGAAATTGTTGCAGGTCTTTCGCAACGACCTTGAGCATGAAATCGATTTCGCCGTTGAGCATGTAGCACTCCCGGACCTCCGGCAGTCGCTGCACATGGTCTTCAAAAGCTTGCAAATCCGATTCTGCCTGGCTTTTGAGGCTGACCATGGCGAAGACCGTAATGGTGTAGCCCATCTTCGAAGCGTCAACGGCTGCATGGTAGGCCGTTATAACACCGCTGTCCTCAAGCGCGCGCATGCGGCGAAGACAAGGCGGTGCAGTGAGTCCCACACTTTTGGCAAGCTCGACATTGGTTATCCTGCCATCTTCCTGAAGGCGCTTCAGGATCTGAATATCGATTTCATCGAGAGTAATATCAGCCATATTGTGGTAATTTCCGTTCGCGAATCATATTTCATCTATAATATAATTAGGACAACGCGCAATGCTGGATGGTATGTCCCACATTGTGACGCGGCATTTTCCATACTTCCGCCGATCGGACAAAGGGGTTATCCGGATGTTAATCATAAACACCAGCGACTGACCGGAATTCCCATTGCGTTTCGATGACCGACTAACAACTGTGCTCAAGGGTGACTTGCCCGAAGGGCAGGCGGCAGCTGCCCAGTGGAGACAAGTCATTGATCTTCTGGCGCAAAAACCTGGTCAGTTGATGAACGAGGAAGTCCAGCTGGGACTCACCCGCTTGCGAGATTTGCATGGCCGGGTATCTGCCGATGAACGTGTGCTGGGGGTGCGTGCTCTGGCGGGTCGGCTGCGGTCGGCACCCTTGATCGTTTATTTGTGTGCTGATGACAAATCTGTTGCCGAGGCGGCGCTCGAAGGAGCGGACCTTCCGGAGGAAACCTGGCTCGATATTTTGCCCCAGTTACCGAATATGGCGAGGGCCTATCTTCAGAGCCGTGAAGATATCGGGACAGAGATGGCGTTTGCCCTGCAAGGCGAGACGGTAGTCGTGCCGGAGGAAGATCAAACACTGATTCTTGCCGAACCGGAAGCGGAGGAGAGCTCCCAGATCAGCAGCCTGGTCGCGAAGATTGAAGACTATCGGCGAAGAAGGATTTCGGATCCCGAACTTGTAACCGAAACTGCGCCCGTTGATGAAGGCGATCGCAGCTATTTTGTCGACAATATCGACAAGCTGGAGTTTGAAACCGACGATAGTGGGACCATCACCTGGGCAAAGGGACCTCCACGAGGCGCCATTGTCGGTGTAACGATATCGGAACCGACATTTGATGACGGACCTGGACCGGATGCCTATGGTGCTGCGGCGTTCCGTCAGAGGATGCCGCTGGAAAATGCCCGAATGCGGCTTTGCGGCGCCCCGGTGCTGGCCGGAGACTGGCGGATGACGGCCATTCCTTTTTTTGCGCCAGACTCCGGGCGCTTCCGCGGTTACCGCGGGATCATGCGTCGTCCAAATGCTGCCGAAGATGTCAGTGCTCAGGCAACTATGGACATTGCTCGCCGCGAACAGCTGCAGCAACTCATCCACGAGCTCAGGACGCCGCTCAACGCCATTATCGGATTCAGCGAGATTATTGAGCAACAGCTATTCGGACCGGCTTCGTCGGAATATCGCAATCTCTCGCGCAGCATCATGGATGAAGCCCGTCGCATGCTTGCGGGATTCGAGGATCTGGACATGGCAGCCCGGATCGATGCTGGTCAGATGGAATCCAATCCCGGGGAGACATCACCGGATTGGTTACTGGATCGACTAACCGAGCGGTTACAAAGCCTGGCGCACAGCAAATCGGTGGATTTACGCATCAGCAAGGCAGAGCCTGTGCGGGCATTCGCGATTGATGGTGAAACAGTTGAGCGGATATTTGCGCGGCTGCTGTCTGCGGCGATCATTGCCTGCGACACGGGGGAGGAGCTGGTGGCAGATCTCAGAACCCGTATCGGGCCTCAGCCGCTTAACTATTTCAGCCTGTCCCGGCCTTCCCGGATCAAGGGAATCTCTGAACAGCAATTGCTCGATCCCTCGCAGGGAATTGAAGGAGATGCAGGTGACACGCCCCTTCTCGGACTCGGGTTTTCCTTGCGGCTCGTCCGCAATCTGGCGCGTTCGGCAAATGGTGTTCTGACGCTGGACAATGACAGGATTGGCTTGACGCTCCCCGCAGTGATGACTAGCCAAATCGGGGTCCGCGAAACAGAACTGGAATAGTTCCGGTCCGGCTTTGCGCCTCCTGTCCCGTGACGAAAGCGGAAATGCCATGTTGTCTGACTTCAGATTGCCCATCGGCCGCGAAGATGCTTCCCGCAAGCTCCAATTGTCTGGCGATTTTGGGCGACGTTTTCTGATCACGGTTGATACGGAAGAGGAATTTGACTGGAACGGGCCGTTCGAACGCAAGGGGCACACGACCATCTCGGTTCCCAAGTTGCAACGATTTCAGGAATTCGTCACCAAATATGGCGTAAAACCGGTTTATTTCGTCGATTATTCGATAG
This sequence comes from Pseudomonadota bacterium, assembly GCA_039815115.1. Classification (GTDB taxonomy): domain Bacteria; phylum Pseudomonadota; class Alphaproteobacteria; order Sphingomonadales; family Sphingomonadaceae; genus Parasphingorhabdus. Next base: position 5,342 of record JBCBZY010000170.1, read on the forward strand.
TCGAAGATGAGCATGCGGTGGCCTTTTTGAAAACCGTTTGTGAGGAAGATACCGCTAATGTGGGTGTTCATCTGCATCCCTGGGTGAATCCGCCTTTCGATGAGGAAACCAGCCCGCGGAACAGCTTTGCCGGCAATCTGTCTCCCGAGCTGGAAGAAGCCAAATTAATGTTGCTTTGTGATGCTATAGAACGAGCCATCGGGAAGCGTCCGGTAGCCTATCGGGCCGGGCGATATGGCGTTGGCCCCAATACCGTTGATATACTATTGCGAAACGGGTTCCTGATCGACAGCAGCGTCCGGTCCCGATTTGATTATAGTGATGAAGGCGGACCGGATTTTACATCACTTGGTTCGGATCCGATATGGTTAGGGGAGGGCAGGAAACTATTGGAAATGCCCCTGACCACGGTGGTTTCGGGAATGCTCCGGAAACAATATTTGCCGCTATTGAAGCTCATGAAACGCTCCGCATTCCTGGCGGCGGTTATCTCGAAACTGGGAATCGTGGAACGTATTCCCCTGACGCCAGAAGGTATTTCCGCGCGGGAAGCCCGTGAAGCTATTGATGTGGCACTGGATGACGGTCTCGCCATGCTGGTGTTTTCCTTCCATTCTCCTTCACTGTCCCCCGGGTATACGCCCTATGTGCGGACCAGCGATGATCTGGATCGGTTTTATGACTGGTGGCGGGAAATAATTGGACATCTGGCGGAACAGAATGTGAAACCGGCGAGTATTGACGAATTGCTTGCCGAGGCGAATTTGCGCGGGTCTGA
>JBCBZY010000021.1:0-15688 GCA_039815115.1 Pseudomonadota bacterium
GTTTTGAGTCTTTTTTTGGACCTCAAGCGCCGGGCGCGGGCATCCGCCCGCTTGGCTTTCCTCGCATAAGCTCGGGCGCGCGGTCGCGCTTGCCTCGCTTCGCTCGGTTCACCGCTCCTTCGATGGGTCACCAATCCGATGCGAAGCGGAGGCACGGCCGACCGGCCGCCGCGCCTTATGGCGCGTAGCCAAGGCGACGGATGTCGCCGCCCGGCGCTTGAGGTTAAATAAAGACTCAAACCTCACACCAGGCGCAACACCCGAGATCAAATAACCCTCACCCCACACCGGCGCTTCAGGGACTAAAAAATATAGACTCTTCCCGCGCGCCTCATTAAGCGCAAACCCCATGTCCATAGCTCATGAAGAAACCATCCTGATCGTCGATTTCGGCAGTCAGGTGACGCAGCTTATCGCCCGCCGTGTGCGCGAGGCCGGGGTCTATTCCGAGATCGCGCCGTTCAACAATGCGGAAGAGGCGTTCAACCGCCTCAAGCCCAAGGGCGTGATCCTCTCCGGATCGCCTGCCGGCGTCCCCGAAGAGGGCAGCCCGCGCGCGCCGGATGTGATTTTTGACTCCGGCCTGCCGATCCTCGGCATCTGTTACGGCCAGCAGGTCATGACCCACCAGCTGGGCGGGCAGGTGGAGTCCGGCGACAGCGGCGAATTTGGCCGCGCGTTCATCGAGATTTCCGAGGAATGCGTGCTGTTTGACGGCCTCTGGAAGGTCGGTGAAAAGCATCAGGTGTGGATGAGTCACGGCGACAAGGTCACCGAATTCGCGCCCGGCTTCCGCATTGTCGCGACCACCGATGGCGCACCCTTTGCCCTGATCGCGGATGACGAGCGGCGCTACTATGGTACGCAGTTCCACCCCGAGGTCGTCCATACACCCGATGGCGGCAAGATGATCGCCAATTTCGTCCGCCATGTTTGTGGCTGTGCCGGGGACTGGACGATGGCCGAGTTCAAGGAAGCCAAGATCCGGGAAATCCGCGAACAGGTTGGCGACGGCAAGGTGATCTGCGGGCTCAGCGGCGGCGTCGACAGCGCCGTGGCGGCTGTGCTGATCCACGAAGCGATTGGCGAGCAGCTGACCTGCGTCTTTGTTGACCACGGCTTGATGCGGCAGGGCGAGGCGGACCAGGTGGTGAGCCTGTTCAAGGGGCATTATAATATCCCGCTCGTGCATCTCGATGTCGAAACGCTGTTTCTCAACGGCCTGAAAGGCGAGACAGACCCCGAAAAGAAACGCAAATTTATCGGCAAGACCTTTATCGACGTGTTCGAGATCGAAGCGAACAAGGTCGGCGGCGCCGATTTCCTCGCCCAGGGGACGCTCTATCCCGACGTGATTGAAAGCGTGTCCTTCACCGGTGGTCCCAGCGTAACGATCAAGTCCCACCACAATGTCGGCGGTCTGCCCGAGCGGATGAACATGCAGCTGGTCGAACCCTTGCGCGAATTGTTCAAGGACGAAGTCCGCGCGCTCGGCCGCGAACTGGGCCTGCCCGAAATTTTCGTCGGCCGCCATCCCTTCCCCGGCCCGGGCCTCGCGATCCGCATACCCGGTGAAGTGACCAAGGAACGCTGCGACATCCTCCGCAAGGCCGACGCGATCTATCTCGAAGAAATCCGCAATGCCGGTCTCTATGACGCGATCTGGCAGGCCTTCGCGGTGCTGCTCCCGGTGAAAACCGTCGGCGTGATGGGCGACGGCCGCACCTACGACAATGTCTGCGGCCTGCGCGCCGTGACCAGCACCGACGGCATGACCGCAGACGTCTACCCCTTCGACTCCAGCTTCCTGACCCGCGTGGCGACGCGGATTGTCAACGAGGTGAAGGGGATCAACCGGGTGGTTTATGATTATACCAGCAAGCCCCCGGGGACGATTGAGTGGGAGTAAAACCGAAAGAGAAATCGTCCGGCGGACGAATTCCGGTTTTACTCGGTCGCGCAAGCGACCGCACAGCAGCAGAGCAAATAGCCGGGGGCTGTTTGTCCGATTTACTCGACGACGCAAGGAGCCGCTGAGGGAGTGCAGATGCCGGGCGTTAATCCAAAAGAACGGCCGAAATGGCTGAAATGGGTTGCATTGATTGTTCTGATTCTTCCGGTATTCCCAATTCTGGCATATCGGATATCCAAAATGGTGCATGCACAAGATAGCGATGATCCAGAAGAACTGGTTCAAGAAATCAAAAAGGTGAACCAAATAGGAAAATTATTTCGCGGTGAATATCCAGCGATGACGATCCAGTACAGAGCGAGGATAGCTGAGCAGCGAGCGCTGCAAAATCGACTGGAAGAAGCGCAGCGCGAGTTCTCAAAAATTCGGGAAGAATTGAAGGACAAAGACTCTGAAAAAGCAAAATATGTACGACGATATTGCAACTTCTGGCTGGCAAATATTCGCGGAGATGGCGGGCAGGCCCAATATGAGGCGCGTCAGGCGGCCAAGCTCTCATATAGCTCGAGGTTTTTGAGCTTGCCGACTCCCGATGGAAAAGACGAGTTTGACCTGGGTTTTGATCATGAACTTTTGCAGGCGGCTGAAGATGCAGGCATGTCGGTTGAGGATTTTCTGAAAGAGCAAACGATCAGGAAATGAAAAACACTCCGTCATGCTGAACTAGTTCCAACATCCATCCGGCCCCGTTCACAGGTCGCCATGATCGGACAAATGGATCCCGGATTCCCTGCCTGCGCAGGGACAGGCAAGTCCGGGATGACAATCAAGACCGGCCATTTTCTTTGGATAGAACACGACACTTGCGCTAGCCGGCGCCGTACAATAATCCAAGAACAGCAAAATAGCTGCTATTTCAGCTTTCGTTCCGTTCCACCCACCGGAAAATGGCTTGCAGGTAGAAATATTTGAAGCCGACAAGTATCGCCGCCATGAAAATCATCAGGATTACCGCTTCTTCCGGAGAGCTCGTTTTGTTGATGGCCCCCCGCGGAATCAAATGGAGGGCCAGTGCTGTGCCCATCAGGATGACCCCGAACAGAAAGGGTAACAGATAGAGCGCAAAGCGTCGCGATCCGAAGTCGTCGGGTTCCAGTTTCCGGTTCCAGTGAATCGGCAGGCGATCAACCGGTCGCAATTGCCGGTCGGCACGAATGGCCATCAGTGCTATCGTACCAGATGATAGAATTGCCACCAGATAGATCAGAAAAGTCATAAAAAACTCCGAAGACCGGTTCACTTATAGCGCGCTGTTGCGTTAAAGAAAACTCCGTCATGCTGAACTTGTTTCAGCATCCCTCCTGCACCGTTCACAGGTTGCCATGATCGGAGAAATAGATCCCGGATCAGGTCCGGGATGACGAAATTGGGAAGCTATGGAACGTTGCCATGACCGAACTCGACCTTATTGTTGATTTGCACAAGGATGGCCATCGTCAGGGACCGGGCGGCGATGACGAGACACAGCTGGCTGTCGCGCTGTCCGGGTTGAAAGACAAACCTAACCTGAAAATCGCTGACATTGGCTGCGGCACGGGAGCGTCGACTCTGGTGCTGGCGCGGGAGCTGGATGCGCAGGTCATGGCAGTGGATTTTCTGCCAGCGTTTCTGGAACGGCTCGCCAGCGAAGCCGAAGCGGCGGGACTGCCGGACCGGGTCACCACGCAGGCGGTCTCGATGGATGCGCTGACCTTCGCACCATCCTCGCTCGACGCGATCTGGGCGGAGGGGGCGATTTACAATATTGGCTTTGAAACCGGCGTCCGGGCGTGGCGGGAATTTTTGAAGCCGGGCGGGATTCTGGCCGTGTCCGAGCTGACCTGGCTGACCGATGTTCGACCGGCCGAGCTGGAAGCGCACTGGACCGGCGAATATCCCGAAGTCGCAACGGCATCGGCGAAAATGGCGATCCTCGAGCAGGCCGGCTATGCCCCGCTCGGCTATTTCCCGCTGCCGAAAGCCTGCTGGCTCGACAATTATTATCGCCCGATGCAGGCCCGTTTTCCCGTATTTCTGGAGCGCCACGACCAGTCGAAAGCGGCGCAAGCGATCGTCAGGGCCGAGCAGGCGGAGATCGATCTGTATGAGCGCTATTCCGACTATTTCGGCTATGGCTATTATGTCGCGCGTCGCACCGCGGACTGATCGATGTACCGGACACTGGAAAAGTGGAACCAACTCGCGCATATCTTGTTCCATGCAACTCCCCCTCGGTTCTGATCCGCGCACGGACATCCTGCGCCGCATCCACGCGGCGCTGATTGCGCGCTTTGGCCGGATTGTCCGGCCACCGGAAAAGCGCCGCGATCCGGTGTGGACACTGGTGCAGGGGGTGATCGGGGCGCGGTCGAAGACGCGGATTTCGAACGAGAATACCGATAATCTGCTCGCCGAATATGGTTCGTGGGAGAAAGTGGCGGAGGCGCCTGTCGCGGATCTCACGACCCGGCTGCGCACCGCGACCTTTCCGGAACAGTCGGCAAAGAGGCTCAAGGCCTGTCTCACCGAAATTCGCCAGCAGCGCGAAGAGGTCAGTCTGACGCATCTCCATAATCTGCCGGTTGAAGGGGCCATGGCCTGGCTGGAAAGCCTGCCGGGCGTCGGGCGCAAGATCAGCGCCGGGGTGCTCAACGCGAGCACGCTAAATCGCAAGGCGCTGGTGATTGAAACCGGCCATTGCCGGGTGATGCAGCGTACCGGTCTCGTCCCGCCCACGGCCGATTTTGCTCGCACCTTTGACGAGCTGATGCCGGTGCTGCCGGAGGAGTGGAGCGCCGAGGACATGGATGAGCATCACCTGTTGCTCAAACGTCTCGGCCAGACGTTTTGCCGGCCGAAGCAGCCCGATTGCGCATCCTGTCCAATTCGTCAGGATTGCCCAACTGCCGCGCAGATGTGATAGCAGTCGGGAAAACATAAACAGAGGATACCTGAACCCATGAAAGCCATTCAACTTGCCGCTCCGGCATCGCTCGACAATCTCACACTGGTCGATCTCGCCGATCTGGCAGCACCGGGGCCTGGCGAGATTGCCGTGCGTCTTCGCGCGTCCTCGCTCAATTATCATGACTATGCGGTAGTGAAGGGCATGCTGCCGACCGCCGAGAACCGTATCCCGATGTCGGACGGCGCTGGTGAGGTGACCGCTGTGGGCGAGGGTGTGAGCGAGTTCAAGGCGGGCGATCTGGTGGTCTCGACCTTCTTCCCCGACTGGATCGACGGCCCACCGCCAGAAGGCGGTTTCCAGCGCGTTCCAGGTGATGGCATTGACGGCTATGCCTGCGAACAGGCGGTTGGTCCGGCGACATCCTGGACCCATGCGCCGGACGGATATAGCGCAGCCGAAGCGGCCACGCTGACCTGCGCAGGTCTGACCGCGTGGCGGGCGCTGTTTGTTGATGGCTGCGTGAAACCGGGTGATGCCGTGCTGGTGCAGGGCACGGGCGGTGTCTCCATATTCGCGCTGCAATTTGCCAAGGCGGCAGGCGCGACCGTGATCGCGACATCGTCGTCGGATGAGAAGCTGGCTCGGCTCAAGGAACTCGGCGCCGATCACCTGATCAACTACAAGCAAGTGGAAGCCTGGGGGCCGAAAGTGCTTGAACTGACCGGCGGCAAGGGTGTCGATTGTGTCGTGGAAATCGGCGGGCCAGGAACGCTGGATCAGTCGATGATGGCGAGCCGGATCGGTGGTCATATCGCGCTGATCGGCGTGCTGACCGGCTTTGCCGGACCTGTCCAGACCGCGATGCTGATGGCGAAAAACCTGCGCGTTCAGGGACTGACCGTGGGCAGCCGGGCGCAGCAGGAGGAGATGATTGCGGCGATCAATGCCAATGGCATCAAGCCTGTGCTCGACAAGTCCTTTCCGCTTGCCCAGCTTGCTGACGCTTTCCGCCACCAGGAATCGGGGCAGCATTTCGGCAAGATTGTCGTCGATATCTGATGCCGGAACTGGCCGATAATGTTCGCGCCGCCACGCCTGAAGATCGCGATGCCGTGATTGCGCTTTGGCAAAGCTGCGATCTGACCCGGCCCTGGAATGATCCGGTAGCGGATTTTCGGATGGCTCTGGAAGGCGAGACATCAGACATTCTTGTCCTGGAGTCTGACGGACGGCTAGTGGCCACGATCATGGTAGGATTCGACGGCCATCGCGGCTGGGCCTATTATCTCGCCGTGGATCCCGAACAGCGGCGCGCAGGTTATGGCCGGGCTATGATGGAGGCAGCGGAGCAATGGCTGCAGGATCGCCATGCCCCGAAAATCCAGCTGATGGTCCGCGAGGACAATGCCCAGGCGATCGGTTTTTACGAAGCGATAGGATATGATGTGCAGCCGGTGGTGACGATCGGTCGCCGGCTGGATACGGCTTGAGGAGAAGTTGGAAATGCTAAAGGGAAGCTGTCTGTGTGGGTCGGTGAAATATGAGGCCGATTGCGATCCGGGCATCATTATTCACTGTCATTGCCAGACTTGCCGAAAAGCTCATAGCGCGGCCTTTTCGAGCCTGATGCCGGTGGCGCGCGACGCGTTCCGCTGGACGGCGGGAGAAGATGTCCTGAGCCGGTTTGAATCCTCTCCCGGCAAGAATCGGCATTTCTGTACCCGATGCGGTTCCCAGCTGATCGCGGAACGTCAGGAGACGGACATCATCCTTTTGCGCATGGGCTGCATGGACACCAAGATCGCGCAAAAGCCGGACGCGCATATCTGGCGCTCGGACGCTGCGCCCTGGTTCGATCCAGACCACAAGATACGCCAGCTGCCGGAAGGCTATGAACCGGCCTGAGAAGAGGTTATCGGGGGAACACAGCTCGTAGTATAGCTGTTGAAGCAGCACCAATGTATTGAAGTGGTGGAAAGGGGCGAAGCAGTGGAATATTTGAAACTCATAGTTTCGACTTCGCTCGTTTTTTTTGTTCTTTATCAAGCTGATCGAGGCCTGTGGTACCAAGTCTGCCTACTAAAAATTATTCCCTACAAAGAAAGAGTCGAAGCCGAAGAAATTTATGGAAGTGGGTTAAACCCATTTTGGACTCTGACTAAGGTTTTTCCAGCTATGCTTTTGGCTTTGTTGATATCCTTCATTGTTATCCTGGATTTCAATCAAAACCAGGGCCTCGCAATGATTTTTTTTTGGTCCATATTTCTAGTGACCTATCTTTTTTTGTTATTCTTCCATTCTCTGAAGATGTTTGAAAAATATATCGAGAATAATAACATCCCTTTGATTGAGAAATTTTGAAATTGGACTAACCAGCTTCGATGCAATGAGGTTCGAGATTTGCGAGGCTAGACCGCACCGTGCCAATGGGGCTTCTGACTGATCCGTTTCTTTCCCGAACAATTGCCCCTTGCGCCGCGCAAATTTGTGGCTATCTCCGTTCTCCAATTGCCGCGCCGCGGACAAGGCAGGCGCAGCTGACCAGAAAACAGGGTGAACATCATGCCAGGCGAAACCAAGATGTACGGCATCTCCAATTGCGACACGATCAAGAAGGCGCGCAACTGGATGGAACGAAACGGCCATAATTATGTCTTCCACGACTATAAAAAGTCCGGGATCACCAGGGAAAAGCTGGAAATGTGGGTCTTGCAGGTGGGCTGGGAAGCCCTCCTCAACAAGCGTGGCACCACGTTCAAAAAGCTGCCGGACATGGTGAAGCAGAATGTCGGCGATGACACGGCAGTCATGCTGATGGCGGAAAATCCCAGCATGATCAAACGCCCGGTGCTCGAGCATGGCGACGAGCTGGTTGTTGGCTTCAAGGCCTCGGATTACGAGGCCGCCGGTCTGGAAGCGCGCAATAGCTGATGCGTAATCGCGGCTGACGGACGGATCTGATGCCGACGATCATGTCCCATGCCGCTGTCCCGATTGCCGGAGCCCTGATGCTGGGACGCGGGCGGATCTCGACGCCGGTGCTGGCCACCGGAATCGTCTTTTCCATGCTGCCCGACGCGGACGTGATTGGTTTTGGCTTCGGCATTGAATATGCGGACAGCTGGGGCCATCGCGGCGCGACGCATAGTCTCGCCTTTGCCGCGGTCACGGCCCTGCTGGCGACGGCACTGCTTCGGCCGGACAAATATCTTGTCGCCGGGCTGTTCCTGTTCGTGGCCATGGCTTCTCATGGTCTGCTCGATACGCTGACCAATGGCGGGCTGGGGGCGGCGCTGTTCTGGCCGTGGAGCGATACGCGGCATTTTGCTCCGCATACCCCAATTGCTGTGTCTCCGATCGGGGTCGCGAATTTTATCAGTGAGCGTGGCATGAAAGTGTTACAATCAGAGGCTAAATGGATCTGGTTGCCGCTCGCCCTGCTGACGGCGGTGGTGGTCGGAATTCGAAAATGGAGACAATGATGGTGCAGGCAAAATGGAATGGCGCGGTAATTGCGGAAAGCGACGACACGGTAGTGGTCGAAGGCAATCACTATTTCCCGCGTGACGCAGTGAAGGCGGAATATCTGACCGACAGCAGCCATACGAGCTTCTGCCCGTGGAAAGGCACGGCCTCCTATCACAGTCTTGTCGTCGATGGGGAAACCAATGGCGATGCCGCCTGGTATTATCCTGAGCCCAAGGATGCCGCAGCGGAAATCCGGGACCGGATCGCCTTCTGGAAAGGTGTCGAGGTGTCGGCCTGATGCGCTGGGGCTGGATATCGGGGCTCGCGCTGGCTCTGGGTCTGAGCGGTTGCGGAACAGATGCGGAGGTGACGGAAACCATGCCAACCCTGAACGGCGAAGCCCCGATCATCATTGCTCATCGCGGCGCCAGCGGCGAACGACCGGAACACACGCTGGAGGCCTATGAACTGGCGATTGAACAAGGAGCGGACTTTATCGAGCCGGATCTGGTGCTGACCAAAGACGGCATATTGATCGCGCGGCACGAGAACGAGATCAGCGAGACGACAGACGTCGCTGACCGTCCGGAATTTGCCGATCGCAAGACCAGCAAGACGATTGACGGCCGCGAATATGAGGGCTGGTTTACCGAGGACTTCACGCTCGCCGAACTGAAGACCCTGTTTGCGCGGGAACGCCTGCCGCAACTCCGGGAGTCCAACACCGCCCATGACGGCAAGTTTCGGGTTCCGACATTCGAGGAGATTCTGGAGCTGCTCAAGCAGCACGAGGCGGAAACGGGAAACCGGATCGGCGTCTATCCGGAAACCAAACATCCCTCTTATTTCGCCGGAATCGACCTGCCGCATGACGGACCGCTGCTGAAATTGCTGACCCGCTATGGCTATGACGGTCCCGAAGATCCGGTGTTCATTCAGTCGTTCGAGGTCGACAATCTCAAGCTGCTGAAGCTCAATACAAAGGTGCGCCTCGTCCAGCTCGTCGCGAGCGAGAGCGGACCGCCCGATCAGCCGGACACCAGCTACGCAGACATGGTCTCAGCGGAAGGACTGGCGGACATTGCGCTTTATGCCAGCGGTATCGGCCCGTCCAAAGACATGGTGATCAGCCGGGATTCGCTGGGACGCCTTGATGCGGACACCGGTCTGGTAGCCGCCGCTCACAAGGCCGGGCTGGAGGTTCATCCCTGGACCTTCCGGCGCGAGAATTATTTCCTGCCGACAGATATGAAGGGCGGCATCAATCCGGCCGGGACCGGCTATCTGGAGGAGGAAGTCCTGCGCTTCATCGCGGTCGGGGTCGACGGACTGTTCAGCGACAATGTGACCGAAGCGGTGACGGCCCGAAATCAGGCGGGTGCCGAATAATATCGCTTAGCCGTGATGGCGTAGATCAGCAGCGACAGTCCCATTAAAACTGTTCCAACCAGGAACGGCGCGCCCGGGAAATAATAACCTGTATCATCAGCCCAAGCCGCAAATATCGCGGTCATCATCACCGGGCCGAATATCGAGGTCAGGCTGATCATGCTGGCGACTGCACCCTGCAACTCCCCCTGCGCATCCTCGCTGATCCGGCTGCTCATCATCTGCTGCATGGCAGGGAAGGCAAAGCCGCTCAGCGCGCCGATCACGATCCCGAAATAGACCATCCATTCCTGGCTGGCGAAAGCGAAGCACAGATAGGCTGGCATGGCGAACATCAGCCCGAACAGGCCGGTGCGCCGTTCGCCAAAGCGAGCGATCGCCAGCCCGGTCAAACCGCCCTGAACAATCGCGATGAGCAGACCGTAAATCGCGACGCTGATCCCGATCTGCAGCACGCTCCACTCGAACCGTTCGATCAGCCAGTAGGCCCAGACTGCTATTTGAGCCTGCGCGGCTAGCTGCAGGGTGAAAATTGAAGTCAGAAAGCCGATCACCAGCGGCGTGCGCGCCATCTGGATGATACTCCCTAGCGGATTGGCACGGGTCAGCGAGAAGGGCCGGCGCTTTTCCGGGGGCAGCGTTTCCTTGAGAATGAACAGGCCGATCAGCGCCCCGAGCAGCGCCATTATGGCCGCGGCAATGAACGGCAGCCGGTCGCCATATTGACCCAGCAATCCGCCAATTCCGGGGCCGATAACAAAACCAAAGGCACCTGCTCCGCCCAATATGCCAAAAAATTTCCCGCGTTCCTTCGGGCTGGCAACATCGGCGACACAGCTGTTCGCCGCGGCCCAGCTGGCGCCCATGATTCCAGAAATGATGCGGCCGATAAACAGCCAGACCAGATCGGGGGCCCAGGCCATGATGGCATAGTCCAGTCCGAGCAGGAACAGCGTCACGAGCAGGACCGGCCGCCGCCCGAACCGGTCGCTCAGCCCGCCGATGACGGGCGCAAACAGGAATTGCATCGTCGCATAAGCAAATAGCAGCCAGCCGCCAATTTCGGCGGCGCGGTCGATGGATGCACCGCTGAGCCCGCCGATCAGCGAGGGCATGACCGGCAGGATCAGGCCGATCCCCATCATGTCGATGAAAACGATGAACGCGACGAACAGCAATATGGTCTGCGGCTTGCGGGCCGTAGGCATAACGAATTCCAAGTTTCTGGAGGAAAAATTTGGCGCTGAGTCGTGAGAGAGCTATTGTCTGCCGCAATTCCGCATGAAACGCAATGCTGGCCTTATGTCGCTGTCGGAGCTATTGGACGGGCATGTCTACGACCTATAAACTTGATACATCAACCAGTCGGGCCAATCCGACACCGCAACCTCGCAAGCGCTTGACCGTTCCCGTCATTCAGCGCCGCAAATTCGAGGGCGAGACCGAAGAGCCGCTGGTCATGCTGACCGCCTATACCGCGCGCACCGCGCAGCTGCTCGACGCCCATTGCGACATGCTGCTGGTTGGCGATTCTCTGGGGCAGGTGATTTACGGGCTCCCGTCCACCCTGCCGGTGACGCTGGACATGATGTGCAATCATGGCGCGGCCGTAGTGCGGGGGAGTTATCACAGCCTGGTCATTGTCGACATGCCGTTCGGCAGCTACGAGGAATCTCCCCAAAAGGCATTTGAATCCGCCAGCCGTATCATGGCCGAAACCGGATGCGCAGCGGTCAAACTGGAAGGCGGGGATTCGATGGCGGAAACCGTTGCGTTCCTCTCGAAGCGTGGCATTCCGGTCATGGCCCATGTCGGACTGACGCCGCAGGCCGTGAATATGCTGGGCGGTTATGCCGCACGGGGGCGCAGCCAGGAAGAGCATGAAAAAATTCTCGCCGATGCGAAAGCGGTGGCAGATGCCGGCGCCTTTGCCATGGTCGTGGAGGGTGTGCTGGAACCGATTGCCATTGCCGTTACCAAATCAGTGGACATTCCCGTCATCGGAATCGGCGCTTCGGCCCAGTGCGATGGTCAGGTCCTGGTGACCGAAGACATGCTGGGCATGTTCGAGCGCACGGCCCGCTTCGTCAAACGCTATCACAATATTTCCGAGCAGATTGAGCAGGCCGCGGGGGAATATGCCGAAGACGTGCGAAATCGCAGTTTCCCCGGGCCGGATCAGCTCTATCAGCCGAAAAAATAGACAGAAATTGAAGTGCGTGCCATTTTCACGTTCAGCTTGTGGAAATGGACGATTGGCTTGGACTTTTGGCGTACCGGCGTTAAAGAACAGGCGAAAAATTCGAGGCGAGCTGTTTCCGCCCTCAGTACGACTGGATGAAGCCGGAACGGGTTGAAGCCAGAACAAGTTAAAGGAAGCCACATTGGCAAAAGACGAAAAGAAAAAACCGGAAGAAGAACCGGATCGCAGTGAACAGGTTTTCATGCGCGAAGTGGACGACGCTGTCCGTCAGGCTGACCTGCAGAACTTCGCGACCCGCTATGGCATCTGGATCGGACTGGTTGTCATCGCCGGTCTGGCCTCGCTCGCCGGCTGGATTTTCTACAGTAACAGCCAGCAGGAAGAAGCCGGACTGCGCAGCGAGGAATATGTCGCCGCGATAGACAGCATGCGGCAGAATAATCTCGACGGCGCCGCGACCGCCCTGAAGCCGCTGGAAGAAGCCAAACAGGATGGCTATCGCGCCGCGGCCCAGCTGATGCAGGCGAATATTGCGCTGGAAAAGGAAGATCCGGCCAAGGCGATCGAAGGTTACAAGAAAGTCGCTGCAGACGAGACCTTGCCTCAGCCGTTTCGCGATCTGGCGCTGATCCGTCAGACCGCAACCGAATTTGACTCGCTGGAGCCGCAGCAGGTGGTGGACCGCCTGAAGCCGCTGGCGGTTCCGGGCAACCCCTGGTTTGGCAGTACGGGGGAGATGGTCGCCATCGCCTATCTGCAGATGGAACAGACTGATCTTGCCGGTCCGTTATTTGCGCAACTGGCGCAGGACCAGTCGGTTCCGCCGACCATCCGGTCGCGCGCCTTGCAGATGGCGGGCGTGCAGGGCATTGATGCGGTAACAGAAAATGAAGAGGATGCCGAAACCGGCACGGGAGAAACTGAGTAATGCGTAAGTCCCGACATGGAGGTTTTGCCAAAGCCTGCGCTGGTTTGATCGCGCTATCGCTGCTCGCCGGTTGCGGTGCACTTGGTGGTGGAGACGGCGACAGCAAGAAAAACACACCGACTATCGGCAAGCGGACGAATATTCTGACCGGGGAAAGCGGCGCGGAAGTCGATCCGGCTCTCGCAGGCATTTCGGTCATTCTGCCTCTGGCAGCAGCCAATTCCGAATGGGCGCAGTCTGGCGGCAATGCCGGCAAGTCGATCGGTCATGTGGCGCTGGGCGAGTCCCCGTCGCGGGTCTGGACTGCCGACATCAGCGGAACCAGCAAACGGGAACGACTTGCGGCCGCTCCGGTCGTCTCCGGTGGTCGGCTCTATGCCATTGATACCAATGCCGTTGTTCATGCCTTTGATGCCGAGACCGGCTCGAAGGTCTGGTCCATGCAGATCGAGGTCAAGGGTGACGGATCCTCTTCCGTATTTGGCGGCGGCGTCAGTGCCGAGGGCACGATGGTCTATGCGACCAACGGCGTCGGCGATGTCGTGGCACTCAATGCGAATGATGGCAGCCAGGCATGGAAAGTACGTCCGGCCGGGCCTTTGCGCGGCGCTCCGACCATTTCCAACGGTAATGTCTATGTCATGACGCAGGACAACCAGATCTATGCGCTCAGCCAGGCCGACGGATCAGTGCAGTGGAATGAAGCCGGTACAGTCGGCCTCGCCGGAATTTTCGGAGTGGCGGCTCCGGCTGCAGCCCAGGGCACGGTGATTGCCGGCTATTCGTCCGGAGAACTCACCGCCTATCGTTATGAAAACGGGCGCAATCTGTGGAACGACGCGCTGGCCCGGACGAGTATATCCACGTCCGTTGCGACCTTGTCCGACATTGATGCCGACCCCGTCATCGATCGTGGCCGGGTCTTCGCGCTGGGGCAGGGCGGGCGTATGGCTGCCTATGAACTTGTCACCGGGCAGCGGATCTGGGAACTCAATATTGCCGGTATCGCCACACCTGTTGTCGCTGGCGAATGGGTATTTGTGCTGACTGATGATGCGAAGCTGCTGTGCATTGCGCGGCCCACCGGAAAGGTGCGCTGGATCAGCCAGTTGGCCGCACATCGCAATCCGAAGAAGAAAAAGAACCCGATCAACTGGACCGGTCCGGTTCTCGCTGGCAACCGGCTGATCGTGGCAAGCACCGAAGGTGACGTGGTTTCGGTGTCACCAGGTGAAGGATCGAGCACGACATTGTTCGAACTGAAAGACGGCGTCTCGCTGCCACCGATTGTGGCGGGCGGAATGCTCTACATCCTGGATGACAGCGGCCGCATTTCGGCTTTTCGGTAAGGATCAGAAAAAGGACGGGACCCAGCCACATGCTGCCCAATATCGCAATCATCGGGCGGCCCAATGTTGGAAAGTCCACCCTGTTCAACCGGCTTGTCGGCAAGAAGCTGGCGCTGGTTGACGACCGTCCCGGTGTGACCCGTGATCGGCGCGAGGGCGCGGCCCATCTGCTCGGCCTTGATTTCAATATCATCGATACTGCCGGTTATGAGGACGAGGATGCCCGCAGCCTTCCCGGTCGCATGCGCAAGCAGACCGAGATGGCGGTGGCCGATGCCGAGCTGGCGCTGTTCGTCATCGACGGGCGGGCCGGACTGACCCCGCTCGACGAGGAGATTGCCCGCTGGCTGCGCAGTTCCAAAACGCCGGTCGTGCTGATCGTCAACAAGGCCGAAGGCAAGGCGGCGGAATCCGGTATTCTGGAAAGCTATTCTTTGGGGTTTGGCGACCCGATCCCGCTCAGCGCTGAACATGGGGAAGGTGTGGCCGACCTGTTTCAGGCGATACGGCCCTTTGTCGAAAGCTTTGAGGCGGCAGCACAAGATGATCCGGCGGATCAGAACGCGCCGCTCAAACTGGCGATTGTCGGTCGACCTAATGCGGGCAAATCGACGCTGATCAACAAGATGCTCGAGGAAGACCGGCTGATTACCGGGCCCGAAGCAGGCATCACCCGGGACAGCATCACCGTCGACTGGATCTGGCATGATGCGCATCTGTCGGAAGAAGACCAGCTCGACGGGATTGACCCCAACCGGCGCGTGCGCCTGATCGACACGGCCGGCATGCGCAAGCGGGCGAAGGTCAGTGACAAGCTGGAGAAGCTGTCAGTAGCTGATGCGAAACGGGCGATTGATTTTGCCGAAGTCGTGGTCCTGATGCTCGACGCGACTAAGGGGCTGGAGGCGCAGGATTTGCGGATTGCGGACCAGGTCATTCAGGAAGGCCGCTGTCTGGTGATCGCGATCAACAAATGGGACGTGGCAGAAGGACCGAGCGGGCTTTTCAACGGCATCAGGGCGGCGCTGGATGACGGCCTCGCCCAGGTGCGCGACGTGCCGCTGATTGCGGTATCGGCCTTCACTGGCAAGGGTATTGATCAGCTGGTCAGTGCGGCTTTCCAGGTCCGCAAGACCTGGTCGCAGCGTGTGCCGACCGGCAAGCTCAACCGCTGGTTCGAAGATGCCATCGAGGATAATCCGCCTCCGGCTCCGGGCGGCAAGCGGATCAAGCTGCGCTACATTACCCAGGCCAAGACCCGCCCGCCCTCATTCGTCATTTTCGGGACCCGGGTGGACGATCTGCCGGAAAGCTATCGCCGCTATCTGATCAACGGCATTCGCAAGAATCTGGGCTTTGGCGGGGTGCCCGTTCGGCTGATCATCCGGTCGCCGAAAAATCCCTATCATGACAAGGAATAGGCCGGTTTTCCGCGGTTTCCGCACGGGTCATGGTTAACTTCATTTAAGCCGGTTAACCCTGTTTTTACATA
>JBCBZY010000296.1:0-3660 GCA_039815115.1 Pseudomonadota bacterium
CGCTTTTTCCGCAATACCGGACAGACCTTCTCGGCGCGCGAGTTCAGCCAAAATATCATCGATGGATAAATCCATATCGGCAAGCAGCACCATCAGATGGAACAGGACGTCCGCTGCCTCCCCCGTCATGCTGGTTTGGTCATCCTGTACCGCCGCTATGACTGCTTCGACCGCTTCCTCACCTAATTTTTCCGCCATTTTGGCACGCCCTTTCGCGCGCAGGCTGGCGACATAGCTGTCCTTGGGGTCCGCATCGCGGTGCTGCCGGATAGTTGCTTCCAGGCTTTGCAAGATATCATTCATGGACATCCGTTTGCGCGAGCAATGGGACGGGCGTCAAGTCCTTGAAAGGCTGTAGGCCATATTACCCATAAGAAAGGGCCGTCTAATCCCCCGATGACGGCCCTTCCATGGTGCGGCAAGATCGATGATCTGCGCATCCATTCGGTGACGAACTGTTACAATTTCTTGCGTTTCTTTCGTGCCGCAAAACGTCCGGCGACAAGGCCCGCAACGCCGAGTGCCAACATCATGACGTTGGAAGGCTCAGGAACCGGTGTTCCGCCTGAGGACGAACCACCGGATGATGAACCAGTCGATGTCGTGCCACTGGATGTGCTGCTTGATGTACTTGTAGAGCCACCGTAGCTGGATGAACCCCAACCGGAGCTCCCCCATCCGGACGATCCCCATCCAGAGCTTCCCCAACCAGAACTACCCCAGCCGGATGATCCCCAACCTGAACTGCCCCAGCCCGAACTGCCCCAGCCCGAACTGCCCCAGCCTGATGATCCCCAGCCACTGGTATTGCTCCAGCCGCCATGCGAACCACCATGATGTGGATACCATGTTGCTTCTGCCGGGCTAGCAATAGCAAAGCTGATTACTCCGATACCGACTAATATGGCCAATTTTTCAAGTTTCACGGCTTGCCCCATGGATTGATGAAGGATCGAAATATCTGCTGAGATAGAAAAGCAATTTTCCTGCCAAAAACAGAAGATCGGCCTCATTGGTCGCCAGTGATGGTTAACAATATTTTCGCGCGCGGAGAAATGTAAGTTAAACCGACATTAACCATCATAAAAAACGTCCCATTGTGGGACAGTTATGGTCAATATCATCCTGCTCCGCTGGCGTTCAACAGGAACGCCCATGCGAAATAGTTAATTTTCTTTTAATATAAATGCTTACAAAGCATTTCGGTGAGAATGACTGAATTGAAGGCCAGTTCAGATTTTGTCTTAACTGTTGCGGCGCGCGGGCAGTCCTGCGGCCCGCAAGGCATTATGCGCTTCAGCTATGCTATGCTGTCCAAAGTGAAAGATCGATGCGGCGAGCACAGCATTGGCACCACCTTTTGTCACCCCTTCGACCATATGCTCCAGCGTTCCCACGCCGCCGCTGGCGACCACCGGTATCGACACCGCATCGGCAATAGTTCGGATCAGTGAGAGGTCATAGCCATCCCGAGTGCCGTCACGATCCATCGATGTAACGAGCAGCTCCCCTGCCCCCAGCTCGGCCATGCGTACGGCATGCTCCAAGGCATCTATGCCGGTCGGCGTACGCCCGCCATGGGTGAAGATTTCCCAGCGGCCCTCTTCCACTTGCCGTGCATCAATTGAGGCCACCATACATTGGCTGCCAAAGCGGCTTGCAATGTCGCTGACAACTTCGGGGCGGGATACGGCAGCGCTGTTGACTGCCACCTTGTCTGCCCCCGCCATCAGCAACGCGCGGGCGTCATCTGCGGTCCGCACCCCGCCGCCGACGGTAACTGGCATGAAACAGACTTCCGCCGTCCGCCGCACCACGTCGATGATCGTATCGCGCTTTTCATGGCTTGCGCCGATGTCGAGAAAACACAGCTCATCCGCGCCCGCTGCATCATAGGCCCGCGCCTGCTCCACCGGATCACCAGCATCTTTCAGGTCAACAAAATTGACGCCTTTGACCACGCGGCCGTCGGCAACATCCAGACAGGGTATGACGCGAATACGGACGGTCATCTTATCTATTCGCCATTGCTATGGCCGTCGCCAGATCCAGCCGCCCGTCATAGAGAGCACGGCCTGTAATCACGCCTTCGATACCATCCTGAACAAATTGGCTGAGCATATGGACATCATCCAGACCTTTCACGCCGCCGCTGGCAATCACCGGGATATCGACCGCCCGCGCGAGATCGACCGTCGCTTCAATGTTGCAGCCCGTCAGCAAGCCATCCCGGCCAACATCGGTGAACAATAGGGATGCGACGCCCGCATCCTCAAAGCGCCGTGCCATATCTATTACGCTGACTTCCGACACATCAGCCCAACCTTCGGTAGCGACCATGCCGTCGCGAGCATCCACCGCGACCACAATGCCGCCTTCATATTCCTTCGCCATATCGCGTACGAATTCCGGGTCTTTCAGGGCCGCGGTACCGATCACCAATCGTGCCACACCCAGTTCGAACCAGCGTTCCACCGTTTCCCGGTTCCTGATCCCGCCGCCCAGCTGCACATAGCCAGGAAAACTCGCGACGATCGCTTCCACCGCTTCCGCATTGCGCGGAGAGCCCGCAAAGGCACCGTCCAGATCAACGACATGAATATGTTCTGCCCCGGCCGTGGCGAACAATCCTGCCTGTTCCGCTGGATTGTCTCCATAGACAGTCGCGCGGTCCATATCGCCCTCGGCCAGGCGCACGACTTCGCCGGATTTCAGGTCAATGGCAGGAAAGACGATCATGGTTTCCACTCCAAAAAGCGTTTCAGAAAAGCCAAGCCATAGGCCTGACTTTTTTCCGGATGAAATTGCACACCGACAATATTGTCGCGCCCAACCGCCGACACCAGTTTCATCCCGTGATAGGTGGTCGCGAAAATATCGTCTGCATTTGCGGCATCAAAATGATAGCCGTGGAGATAATAGGCTTCGCCCGCTTCCAGCAGATCATGACCCGCCGTGGGCGTCACATCATTCCAGCCCATGTGCGGGATCTTGATATCCGCAGACGGCGCTTCGATCGCGTGGACCGTTCCGCCGATCCAGCCAAGGCCCTGATGTTCGCCAAATTCTATGCCTTTGTTGGCGAGCAATTGCATGCCGACACAGATGCCGAGAAACGGGGCGCCCTCTTGCCGCACCCGCCGTTCCAGCGCCGTAATCATCCCTTCAATGCCCGCCAGGGCATCACGGCATGCGCCAAAGGCACCGACACCTGGCAGGACAATGCGATCCGCCGTAGCAACCACATCCGGATCAGCGGTTACAACAACGCCGGACGCACCAGTTGCCATCAACGCGTTGTGCACGCTGTGTAAATTGCCGGCGCCGAAATCGATAAGCGCTATGGTTTCAGCCACCAAGCTGCCCTTTGGTTGACGGAATAGTATCCCCTTTGCGTGGATCACGCTCAACCGCCTGCCGCATCGCACGGGCAAAGCCCTTGAACATGCTTTCGGCAATATGGTGGTTATTCTCCCCATAAAGCAGCTCGATATGCAGCGTAATGCCGGCGGCATCGGCGACGCTGTGGAACCAGTGTTTGAACAGCTCAGTATCCATTTCGCCCAGCCGTTCCTGCGTAAACCCGGCCTTCCAGACCAGCCACGGCCGCCCGGATATATCCAGCGCGACGCGGCTCAATGTCTCGTCCATCGGCGAATA
>JBCBZY010000204.1:0-5305 GCA_039815115.1 Pseudomonadota bacterium
AGAATCTAACAGAATCAAGAGTCTACGTCACACGAAAAATAGTCATACAATCGAGTCGGTTAGTGAATCACCCCTTCATCTTCTCCAGCATCTTACCCATTTCGTCCCAGACCTTGTTGATCGCCTGCAGGGGGCGGACCATAACTTTGAAGTCCTGGATCAGACCGTCGTCATTCCAGCTGATAATGTCCACGCCATTGACCTGGATATCGTCCAGTTCGAGCTGAAATTCGAGCATCGCCATATTCTTTTCATCATCAACAATTTCACGGACATAGCGAAAACTGTCATTGCCAAGAACGGTATCCGCTGCAGTCAAATAGGCCATGACGATGGTTTTGCCTTTTTGCGGCGTGTAAACCACCGGAGAATGAAAGACGGCATCATTGGCGAGTTGCGCATCGAGGGCCTCACGGCTTTTGTCGACCATCCGGTCATGCCAGACCTTCAGATTATCGCGTGTGCTCATGCCAGATGCTCCCTGAAAAAGGCTTCTGTACGGCTGTCTGCCAGATTCGCTGCAGTTTCATCCCGGCGCTGGCCGAATTGCGCGGCGAATCCGTGATCCAGCCCTTCATAGTCGTGCAGCGCGACTTTCGGATGATCATCAAGCCCGGCATGCATCGCGGCTTGTGCGTCTGCGGGGACAAATCCGTCTGCGGTGGGGATGTGCAGCATGACATCATGGGCGATGGCGTTCTTTTCGCCGAGCAGTCCGTCTATGCCCACGCCATAATAGCCGACTGAAGCGTTGATATCAGTTCTCGTTGCCGTCATGAAGGCAAGTCGGCCACCGAGACAATAGCCGACACAACCGACTTTTCCGCCATTTACGGCATCCCTCGCAAAGTGAATGGCGGCCTCGATATCGCGAATGCCCTGATCCTGGTCAAACTTGCCCATCAGATCGAGCGCCGTTTCAAATTCTGCCTGAACGTCGGCATCGAGATCCGTGCCGTCATTGATCCGCCAGAACAGATCCGGTGCGACCGCCAGATAACCGGCTGCAGCCCACTCATCGCATTTCGCGCGGATTCCGGCATTGACGCCGAATATCTCCTGGATGACAATAATCGCCGCGGAGGGTGTCCCGTCCGGAGCTGCCACATAGCAGGGAAATTCCCCGTCTCCGCTGAGGGTTTTGATTGCCTGCATATTGCCCATTATCCGCTTCCTTTGCATCATGACTTGATTATTGCTGCACAATATCCCCATATCCTGTTCAGGCAAGGTGGAACAGCATCTGTTGCGGTGGGGATGGGACTTCGCTTCAACAAAAACAGAGGAAGTCGAAATGAAAGTAACCGTGGAACTGGATTGTACACCCGAAGAAGCCCGGCGGCTGATGGGACTGCCGGACGTCGGCAAGCTGAACGAAACCTATGTGAAGGAAATGTCCAAATTCCTGCAAGGCGCGAGTTCGGTCGAACAGCTGCAGAATTTCACCAAGATCATTGCGCCGATGGGCGAGGCGGGAATCAAGATGTTTTCGTCCTTCCTGGGCGGTGCCATGGGCGGCGCTTCCAATGGCAAGAAGCCCACAGCATCCAAGAAAAAAGACTAAATATCAAATAGATAGGTCAGATGACCGCTGAAGATACGATTTTTGCGCTGTCTAGCGGACAGCCCCCGGCTGCGATTGCGGTACTGCGGATATCCGGCGGCCGAGCCGCAGATGTGCTGCGCCGTCTGACCGGATCATTGCCCGACGAGCGACGCGCGTCATTGGTGCGGGTCCGGGATCCGGACAGCCGTGATCTTCTGGATATGGCGCTGGCGCTCTGGTTCCCGGGTCCGGCGACCGCCACTGGTGAGGATCTGGCAGAACTGCACTGTCACGGGGGGCGGGCAGTGGTTCGCGGGATAGAGACGGTCCTCGCGAAACAACCGGGACTGCGCAAGGCCGAGCCGGGAGAATTTACACGGCGGGCCTTTGCCAATGGCCGCATGGATCTTGCAGAAGCCGAAGGTCTGTCCGATCTCCTGTTTGCCGAAACCGAGAGTCAGCGCCGTTCCGCCATGCAGATGGCTGGTGGTAAGCTCTCTCGAAAAGTGGAGGAATGGCAGGGCGCGTTGCTTGCGCTTTCCGCTCAGGTTGAGGCGGAACTCGATTTTTCGGACGAAGATGATGTCGTTCCGGCGCAGCTGGACAAAACCCGGCAAGCTACGGAAGATCTGGCCGATGAGATCGGTAACATCCTCAGTCGGCCGCGTGCTGAAAAGATGCGGGATGGAATCCGGGTGGTACTGGGAGGTCCGCCCAATAGTGGCAAATCGACATTGCTCAACGCTTTGGTCGAACGGGAAGCGGCGATTGTATCGGATATTGCCGGAACAACCCGGGACATTATTGAAGTGCCTGTTGCCTTGGGCGGCACACCCTTTCTGTTTGTGGATACAGCGGGACTGCGCGATGA
The DNA here is from genome assembly GCA_039815115.1 of Pseudomonadota bacterium. GTDB lineage: Bacteria > Pseudomonadota > Alphaproteobacteria > Sphingomonadales > Sphingomonadaceae > Parasphingorhabdus. The sequence continues at coordinate 2,418 of JBCBZY010000204.1, forward strand.
GGCGGGAGAAGAAATTGAGCAGATCGGTATTGCGCGGGCGCGAAAGCAATTCGACCAGGCAGATCTCATTCTCTGGCTGGGCGACGAAGGCGAAGGGCCAGAGTCTGAAACACTGATCGAACTGGCTGCTCGCAATGATCATCCGGAACACCGGAAGAAATCGGCTGGTGCGCTGTCACTGTCGCCAGTCACGGGTGACGGTATGGATCAGCTGGTGGATCTGTTGATTGAAAAGGCAGAAGACCTGTTGCCTGCGGACCGCCAGCTCAGCGTCAACGAACGTCAGGCCGGGCATTTGACGGTTGTACAGGAGCATTTTTTACAAATTGCCACGGAAACGGATTTTCTGATCATTGCAGAAGAGTTGCGTCTGGCCCGTCAGGAGCTGGATGTCCTGACCGGACGGGCGAGCACCGAGCATATGCTCGACAGTCTGTTCGGAAATTTCTGCATCGGAAAATAGCCGGACGCTGTTCCACGTGGAACAGGGTGAATGGCTTGCAGATCATTTTGACGTCCAACCCCGCTTGAGCTATGGGCTGCAGCATGAATCAGGACTTTGACATCATTGTTGTTGGCGGCGGGCATGCTGGTTGCGAAGCGGCGGCCGTCGCGGCGCGCATGGGTGTGCGTGCAGCACTGGTCAGCTTTACCAAAGACGGTATCGGGGCAATGTCCTGCAACCCGGCTATTGGCGGTCTCGGCAAGGGGCATCTGGTCCGTGAGGTTGACGCGTTTGACGGCCTGATCGGTCGGGCGGCGGATGAAGCGGCGATCCATTACCGCATGCTCAATTTATCCAAAGGCGCCGCCGTCCAGGGACCACGAGTTCAGGCTGATCGGAACCTTTACCGGCGTGCCATTCACCGGATGCTGGACGAGCTGGACGGGTTGACGATCGTTGAAGGCGAAGTGGCTTCGCTGATCATGAAGGGAACCGACGTCGGTGGCATCGTGATGGTGGACGGCTCCCAGCTGACCGCTCAGGCGGTCATTTTGGCGACCGGCACTTTTCTCAATGGAAAGCTTTTCCGGGGTGAGGAAACTGTTGCAGGCGGCCGGGCAGGGGAGGCGGCTTCCATATCTCTTGGCGACCAGATTCGCGGAGCCGGATTGCCGGTTGCCCGATTGAAAACAGGCACACCGCCGCGGATAGACGGACGGACAATCGATTGGGCTGAATTGCCCGAGCAGCCGTCGGATAGCGAAGATTGGACGATGTCACCCATGTCCGAAGGTCGAACGGTACCGCAAGTATTCTGCGCGGTCAGTCGGACCAACGCACAAACCCATGATATTATTCGCGAATCTCTGGACAGATCGCCATTGTTTAGCGGCGCTATCGATGCCCAGGGGCCGCGTTATTGTCCATCCATCGAAGACAAGATTCACCGCTTTGCCGACCGGGATTCCCATCAGGTGTTCCTGGAACCGGAGGGTCTGGATACGCATCTGGTTTATCCCAATGGGATCAGCACTTCTTTGCCGCTCGATGTGCAGGAGGCATTTGTAGGCACGATGGCCGGTCTGGAGCAGGCAGAGATTGTCGTGCCCGGCTATGCAGTGGAATATGATCATATCGATCCCCGGGCGCTCGACCGTTCGTTGAAGGTTCGCGATCTGGAGGGGCTTTATTGCGCGGGACAGATTAATGGCACCACCGGTTATGAAGAAGCTGCCGCGCAAGGGCTGATCGCTGGCATTGGCGCAACTTGCGCTGTACAGGGAAAAGCGGCACCGGAACTCGATCGCAGCACCAGCTATATGGCAGTGATGATCGATGATCTCGTGCTTCAGGGTGTGACAGAACCCTACCGGATGCTGACGGCACGGGCGGAATATCGTTTGCGGTTGCGTGCGGACAATGCGACGACACGCCTCGGTCCGATTGCCGCTTCTCTGGGTTGTCTGGGGTCGGACCGGTCAAAATGGTTTGCAGAAAGATCGCGCGAGCGGGCAGATATATTGCAGATACTCGACAAGGACTATGGATCGGAAGATCTTGCCTCGGCGGGGGTACAGGTGCGTCGTGACGGCACCCGACAATCTTTGTTCGAGTGGCTGCGCTTTCCGGATGTGAACCTGGAAGCCCTGAGCGAACTCGAGCCAGAGCTAAACATCACTTATCCCGGTCTGGAGGCGGAAATCGAGGAGGATGCCCGCTATGCGCCTTATCTGGAGCGGCAGGAAGCAGAGCTTCGGGACTTGCGCGCCAATGAGCAGATAGCGCTCGATGCAGACATGGATTATGGCGCAATTGCGGGTCTGTCCAACGAGATGGTCGAGCGCCTGAAAGCGGCGCAGCCAGACACTCTGGCGGCGGCATCCCGTGTTCGGGGCGTCACCCCGGCCGCACTGGCCGCGATCCTCGTCCATGCGCGGCGGCAACACGCCCGGAAAGCTGCATGAACGAAGCAGAGGCGCAGGCCTGGCTGCGAGAAAATTTCAACATCCCCGATCAGCAATGGCAGAATCTGGAGCAGTTTCTCGAGATTTTGCGGCAAGAAATGGCGCACCAGAACCTGATTTCCAAAGCCAGCGCAGAACATGTCTGGGCGCGACATGTCGTCGACAGCGCGCAACTATTGTTGCACGTTCCACGTGAAACCAAGGGTGGAGTTTGGCTGGATCTGGGAACCGGGGCGGGCTTCCCGGGCATCATCATTGCCATTTTGAGCGGCTTCCAGGTGCATATGGTAGAATCCCGGGCACGGCGTATCGCCTTTTTGCAGCATGTCGTCGACAGGCTTGATATAGGCAGTCAGGCAATGGTGCAGGGGAGCCGGCTGGAAGTGATGGAGAGTTTTCCGGTGGATGTGATCAGTGCGAGAGCTTTTGCACCACTGGGCAAATTGCTGTCACTTTCACACCGGTTTTCCACAGAAAAG
>JBCBZY010000187.1:0-5654 GCA_039815115.1 Pseudomonadota bacterium
CGGTCAAGGTGGTGCTCACGGCGTCCGCAGAGCAGGAACGAACGCTTCCGGTCGGTGCAGGGGTGCCGGTCTATGCGGACCAACCCTCGGGACTGGTCATGGGCCGGCTCGACCTGTTTCTGCGCTATGGCCAAGGGATCTGCCTTTCGGCAGAAGACCGGGAAAAACGTGCGGAGCGTGCAGTGGACGCCTGGCTGCTAATCCATCAGGTCTGACGATCTTCGGTTCGTCGCAAAGGCATGCCGTTAATCGAACTCCACCTGATCTTTGTCGAAATCGCCTGAATAAGTTTCGATTGATACGATAGCCCGACCTCGAGGTTGTGAGGAGGGGTGCGATGGGTTTGACGAAGATTGCCTTGAAATATCCGGCTGCGATCGCCGCCGGGCTGGCCCTGATTGCCCTGATCGGTCTCGTTTCGGCATTCAGTACCCCGATCCAGCTCTTCCCGAACATCGAACAGCCAAGTCTGTCGGTTCAGGCTGGCTGGCGTGCAGCAAGCCCCAAGGAAATCGAGTCCGAAATCACCATTCCGATCGAGCAGGAATTGCGCGGCTTGCCCGGCCTGACCTCTGTCCAGTCCTGGTCCAACAATGGCGGTGTATGGCTCAATCTCGAATTTGCGCTCGGCACCAATATGGACAAGGCGTTCGCGGAAGTGTCCAGCCGTGTCCAGCGCGTCCGCAACTGGCCGCTTGATGCCGACCGCCCGTCTGTTGGCGGGGCCAATGGTGATCAGGGCGAATCGCTCATCTATCTGTTTTTGCAAGCGCTCCCCGACAGCAATATGGATGCCGAAGCGCTGGCAAGGCTGTCGCGAGACACGCTGATCCCGCGGATCGAATCGATTGAAGGTGTCCAGGGCGTCAGTCTGGAAGCTCCCACCGGTGAACGGATTTTGCGGATCAAGTTCGATCCCTGGCGGATTGCCCAGCTGAATCTGACAATTGAAGAACTTGCGCGGGCTGTCGGCCGGTTCCAGGATGTTGGCGGCGGCACCGTCGATGTCGGCCGACGCGGTTACGCCTTGCGTTTCGAAGGCAATTTTACCGCTGACCAGATCGGTGACCTGACTGTCGCTCAGCGCGGGAACACGGTCATCCGCATGCGCGATGTCGCGGATATCAACGTCGGGCCGGACAAGGCCTTTGGTGTCACCTATCAGAACGGCAATCCCGCCATCGGCATGCGGGTGATCCGTCAGCCGGGCAGCAACACCCTCGATGCGATTGACGGCGTGCTGGCCGAGGTTGAGGAATTCAACGAAAACGAACTGCAAAAAGTCGGCGCGAAAATAGAGAAAAGCTTCGATCCCTCGGTCTTCATCAAGCGCGCGCTGTCTTTCCTCGGCGGCAATTTGCTGCTCGGAACTTTTCTCGCCATCGGCCTGCTTTGGATGTTTGTCCGCAAGTGGCGAGCGACCCTGATCATTGCCGCCACCGTCCCTGTCTGCCTGTTGGCAACGCTGGCAGTGATCGGCATGACCGGACGCACAATTAACGTCATTTCCCTCGCCGGACTTGCCTTCGCCACGGGGATGGTGCTGGACGCCGCCATTGTCGTGATGGAGAATTTTGTCCGACTGCGCAAACAGGGGCGCACACCGGGGCAAGCGGCCATTGAATCCGTCACCCAGGTGTGGCCCGCACTGTTCGCCTCGACAGCCACGACAGTGGCCATCTTCATCCCGATCATGTTTATCGACGATGTCGAAGGACAGCTATTCGCTGACCTCGCGCTGACCATTGCCATTTCGGTGGTGGCGAGCCTGATCGTGGCGGTGACAGTCTTGCCGGCAGCCGCCCGTCACTATGCCGGTACACTGGACATGGACGATAATGAGACCCGCTGGAACGGCTATGCCGACCGGATCTACGGGCTGATCGACACCAGCAAGAAACGCAAGATCTGGATCCCTTCCCTCATCCTTGCACCATTGGCAATATCCTGGCTGCTCTGGCCGCAAACAGATTATCTGCCGGACGTGAAACGCGACGCTGTGGATGCCTGGGTGGGTTTACCGTCCGGTGCCACGCTGGAGTCGGCTCGCGCAGAGATTGCGGAAGAGGTCGTTGAGCGCCTCGACCCCTATCTGACCGGCGAAAAGCAACCCGAGCTGCTCAACTATTATCTGTTCGTCAATCCCTGGGGCCTGAACACCGGAATCCGGATCAAGGATCAGTCCCGGATCGAGGAAATGACCGGGATTGTGAACAATGAAATCCTCGCCGGTTTCCCGGATGTGCAGGCCTTTGCCCAGCAGGGCAGTCTGTTCGGGAATTTTGGCGGCAATGGATCAATCGAACTCTATCTCCAGTCGGAAGATGACGAGGTTTTGAGGGAAACCGCTTTGATTGCGGTAGACGCCGTCCAGGCTGCCATTCCCGGCGCGATGGTCCGTCCCAATCCCGATCCGAATGTGGTGGTGCCCGAACTCCGCCTGACCCCCAATGACCGCCGCATTGCCGAGCTGGGCCTCACCCGCGACCAGGTCGGCCGGGCAGTCAGGGCCTTTGGTGATGGCCTCTATCTGGGAGAATATGTCTCCGAAGGCGAGCGCATGCGCGTCATCCTGCGCGGCGCGGAAGCGGCCGGTCCCGAAGCGATTGAAAGCGCGCCGCTTGTCACACCCAATGGCGGAACCGTCCCGATGGGCGAAGTCGCGACAGTATTGCGCGGTGTCGGCCCGACACAAATTCGCCATGTTGACGGGCGCAAGACACTCACGCTCAATATCAGCCCGCCCCCGGGTGTTGCGCTTGGCGAGGCTCTGGAAAAGATTCAGGAAACCGCAGAACCGCAAATTCAGGCGGCGCTACAGGCGGGCGACACGCTCCGATATGGCGGAGATGCCAACGCCTTGCTGAAAGCGGTGAAGTCGCTCAGCACGAATTTCATTCTCGCCGGAGCATTGCTGTTCGTCATCATGGCTTCGGTGTTCCGGTCGGCCCGTGATGCTGCTTTGGTGATCATTGCCCTGCCTCTTGCAACTGTTGGCGGGGTGATTGCGATCCAGATCCTGAACCTGTTCAAACCCACGCCGCTGGATTTGCTCGGCATGATCGGTTTTGTGATTTTGCTTGGTATCGTCGTGAACAATGCGATCCTGCTGATGGCCCAAGCGCGCGAAAGCGAAGCGAGCGGCCTGTCCCGCGCCGAAGCCGCGAAAGCCGCTCTGCGCTTGCGCTTGCGTCCTATCCTGATGACGACCGGAACTTCGGTCATGGGCATGTTGCCGCTGGCACTGGTCCCCGGTCCGGGCAGCGCGATCTATCGCGGACTGGCGGTGATCATCGTCGGCGGCGTGCTGGTATCAACGATCTTCACTCTGGTCCTGCTCCCGGCACTCATTCAACTCGGTTCCGCGAAGAAGAATCTGCCCAGCCAGCCTGACGAGCCGCAAGAGCCGCGGAACAAACCTGACAACAGCCCCAAACCCCAAAGAAGCGGCCCGGATTTCGGACCGGGTCCCTTACCGGAGCCTGCCGAATGAACATCGCCCTGCCCGACATGATCAAGGAAAATCTGCGCTGGATCCTTATCGGTGGCGGACTCGCCATTATCGCCGCGGCCTGGTTCCTGATCTTTGCGAATGACCCGGCCGAAGGACAGCAGGGAGGTCCCGGCGCGGGCGGACCGCCGCCGGCCATTGTCAGTCTGGCAAAGGTGGAGAGATCCGCCATCACCCCCAATTTCACCGCCCCGGGAGATATTGTCGCCGACCGGGACTCGGTGGTCGCGGCGGAGGTTTCCGGACGCATTCAATCCACCCTCAACATCGGAGCACGGGTTCGCCGTGGGACGGTTATCGCGGTCATCGACAATCGCGCGGCGACACTGGCGCGGGATCAGGCCGCGACCGAGATCGCGCGCCTGACAGCGGATCTCGCCTATCAAAACCGGCTCGTGGAACGCGTGCGGCAATTGCTGGAAGAGGAAGCAGAATCGGAAGCTTCACTTGATGAAGCGATTTCTTCCCGCGATCAGACAAAAGCACGTCTGGCCGCTGCGCGCGTGGCTTTGAACACCGCCAATTTCGATCTCTCCCGCACCCGGATACGCGCGCCATTTGACGGGCAAATGGTGGAACGCCGGATCGAGGTTGGAGAATATGCCACACCGGGCCGGGAAATCGCCCGGATCGTCGGACGACAGGGCTCAGAAGCGCGGGTCCGTGTTCCCATCGCTGTGGCAGGGTCCCTGTCACCGGGTCAGGAGGTCACTATCGTGGCGAATGGCGAACGCCGGTCCTCCAGGGTTCGCACGGTCATCGAAACCGGCGATGAGGTCAGCAGAACGATCGAGGTCCGCGCACCGATGGGGACCCACAATATGAAGATGGGCAGCGCCATTTCAATCACGGTGCCGACGGGTGTGGAACGCGAAGTTTTGACGGCGCCCAGAGATGCGCTTGTGCTGCGGGACAGCGGCATTTTCGTCTATGTGGTCAACATTCAGGACAAGACCGCCAAGCGTGTGGATGTGGAAGTTGGTGAACCGGATGGCGAGCGGGTTGCCGTTTCAGGCCCACTCAAGGCGGGCGACATGATCGTTGTCCGCGGCGGCGAGCGGCTGCGTGACGGGCAAGCGGTCACATGGAAGGATGACAAGGAGGAGCCGGAAAAAGCCGCGGTGAAACCTCGCAAATCCGCAAGTAAAGAGGCCGGTTAGCACCATGAGATTACCGCTTCTGCCTCTCGCTGCGCTGGCTTTGCTGTCCGCCTGCGCCATTCGTGGTGGTCCGGACCTGGATCAAGGCACGATACCTGCTGCGCCAGATGGCTGGGCATCATGGCAAAGCGCATCATCCGCCGAACCTGACAGTGCGGTGACCTCCACCATCAACACCGATGGCTGGGTGCCGGAATTTGGCGATCCCGAGCTGGAGGTCGCCATTCGGGAAGCTTTCGCTCAGAACCGCAATTTGCAGTCGGTACTGGCGCAGTTAAGAGCTGCGAGAGCCGCGATGCGCGTATCCCGCGCCGATCTGTTCCCGCGCGTTGATCTGTCCGGAACGGTTACCGATGCCGAGAATGCTGCCACGGTTTATGACGGAGAATTTTCGGCCAGCTGGGAAGCCGATATCTGGGGCCGCAACCTGTCCCTGGCCCGCGCCGGTAATGCGGATGCCAGAGCAGCGGCTGCAGAATTTGCTGCCGCCCGTCAGGCACTGGCTGCTTCCGTCACCCAGGCCTGGTATGATCGCAGTGCGGCTCGCATTTCGCTGACTCTCGCATCAGACGATCTTGACCGGCGCAAGGATACGCTGCGCATTACCGACGCCCGCTTCCGGGCCGGACTGGCTTCCCGGCTGGATGTCCGGCTCGCTCAGGTTGCCGTGTCCAACAGCGAGGACCGGCTCGAGGCCGCCACCCGGACATCACGAAACGCGGCGCGGTCGCTGGAAGTGCTGACCGGAAACTATCCATTGGGAGAAGCGCTCGGTGCTGAAGATCTGATCGTACCCGCTGCCTTGCCGGCGGTTGCCGCGCCGGTTGCGGTGCTGAGCGGACGGCCCGATCTGATCGCGGCCGAAGCCCGGGTGGATGCCGCCGGATTGCGCGCGACCGACGCCCGTCATGCGATGTTCCCGCAGCTGACCTTGCGATTTGATGCCACAACCCGGTCCGGCAGTTTCAGCGATCTGTTCGATC
>JBCBZY010000228.1:0-4799 GCA_039815115.1 Pseudomonadota bacterium
AGCAGCATGCCTTTACGCGGCTCCACTTGATATTGGAGCTGCGGGAAAGCCGTTGCGCCGCCTTCTTCCGGTTCGTTGAGATAGACCATGGCCGTCCAGCTGCGCTGTCCACCATTGGCTTCCTCTTTCTTCCAATATTCTTCGGTCTCGTGAAAATAGTCATGATGGTTTTTAAACTGCTGACCCACTTGATAGCGCTGGCCCTGCAGCACTTCGCTGTGATCATTGTCCAATCCCATAAGATCACAAATCGACTTTTCGATCCGTTGGATGTCCGGATCGTCAATCTTCACGTTGCAGCTATAGCTGGTCCGAAAGCCTTCCGTCTTGATCGTTTCATAAAGGTCCGATGGTGTCGAATCGGCCTCAATCATGTCTATCAACAAGGCGCAATCGGCATCGGACAGGAAATTCTGATGTACAAATAGCTGTGCATGCGGGCTTTCCAGCCATTGTACCTGGGGATGGGCATTTAACTTGTCCGTCACCCGCTGGCTCAGCTCAACCATGCGTTTGGGGCTGTTATATTTGGTTGCCTTGGTTTTGAGGACTGGCTTCGTCATGATATCTGTCAGTCAATAATCCGTCCGCGCACCATGACCCAGTCGATGTCTTCAAGCACGGTTACATCCTCAAGCGGATTACCATCAAAAGCGATCAGATCCGCCGAATAGCCATTGGCAATGCGACCGATTTGTCCTTCCATACCCAGCACTTCAGCCGCTAAGGTTGTCGCGCTTATGACCGCTTCGCGCGGTGTCAGGCCGTGGCGCACCATCAGCGCAAATTCCTCAGCATTGCGGCCATGGTCAAACACGCCGGCATCGGTACCGAATGCAACCGGCACACCCATTTCTTTTGCCATGGTCACGGCCCTGCCAACACGGCCTAGTGTCTCGCGGATTTTAATCTCCACGATTGGTGTATAAACGCCCTTGCCGAGGCCTTCGCTGACACCCTGAAAGGCCATTAATGTGGGGACGAGCGCAGAGCCATTGGCTTTCATCGCCTTCATCGCCGCTTCATCTGCAAAAGTGCCATGGTCAATCGTGTCGATGCCAGCGCGTGCCGCTGCTTCAATACCGCGTGCGCCATGGGCATGGGCCATGACTTTTAATCCCAGCGAATGGGCGGTGTCCGCAATGGCTTCCATTTCTGAGTTGGTAAAATGCGCTTCGAGGCCACGACCCTGTTGGGACAATACCCCGCCGGTCGCGGTAATCTTGATAATATCAGAGCCTGCGCGGGAGGCTTTGCGGACCTTCTCCGCACATTCGACAGCACCGGTGCAGCTATAGCCGCTTGCCAGTGTATCATTAATTTCTTCTGTGAAGCCGGTTGTATCTCCATGGCCGCCAACAATCGCCAGCGCGGGACCGGCAGCAATGATGCGTGGTCCGGGAATGAGGCCCTGTGCCGTTCCCTTGCGTAGCGAGAAAGCGGAATATTGCGAAGAGCCCGCTTCGCGCACGGTGGTAAAGCCAGCCTTGGCGGTCAAAAGGGCGTTTTTGGCACCAACAACGACACCCCATTCGGTCGGTTCGGTAGCCTGTTTCCAAAAATCACCGCCGGGGTCACCGGTCAAGTGAACATGCAGGTCGATCAGGCCGGGCATCACGGTCTTGTCGGACATATCAATTATGGTGATATGTTCTTCAGGTGCAGACGGGGCGGTATTGCCGTCACTTACATCAATAATCTTTCCGCCAACGACGGTGATCGTCGCCGGGCCCGAAGCACCCTTGCCCGGATCAGCAATAAGATTGCCGACTTTGATGATGGTAACCGGGTCCATGGCTGGCTCGTCCGCGGCCAAAACCGGAGCGGCAATGCACAATGCCATAATCGCAATCAAATGCCGGATCATATCTCAATCGTCCCCTATACTATTTAGCCCTGTGTGCGACGAGCGGCGGGCGGTTTCAAGGGAAATATAAGACAAGGCCTGCAATCATTGCTGATTGCAGGCCCTGGCTGAGGAAAACCGGTTTTTACTGTGTGACTTACCAGAAAAAGTCGTAGATCACATCGACCACCCGGCCGTCATATGTATCGATCAGTAGAACATCGTCATAATAACGGATCCAGCGATAGCCTCCATAAGCCGGTGGCAGACGGTAGCGCCAGGGATCGTTTATCCAGTAACGCGATCCATAGAAGGCTGATCCCAGATAGATCCCGATATTCCACCGCCGATATCTATGATCCCGGTAGGGCGAGTAATAGCGGCCGGGGCGATAATAGTGGCGGTTATATTTCCGGTACCGCTTCCAGTCATAGCGCCTGTCGTTGCGCCAGCTGCGGTTCCATTTGCGATAGTCGCGCCGTGCATCTCGGTAACCCCGACGATAATCCCGGCGGCCTTCGCGATAGCCATAGCGGCGGCCATCCCGATAGCGGCGGTCGATCCGGCCATCGCGGTCACGGTCCCAGCGCCGGTCGACGCGGCCGTGATTGTTGCGATCGAAGCGGCGGTCTATCCGACCGTCCCGATTGCGATCCCAGCGACGATCCACACGGCCGTCCCGGTTGCGATCACCCCGAGCAGCGGCGCGGCGGTTCTCACGGAAGCGACGATCAATCCGGCCATCGCGATTGCGGTCCACCCTGCGATCGACGCGGCCGTTATTGTTGCGATCAAATCGGCGATCAATACGCCCGTCGCGGTTGCGGTCAAAGCGGCGGTCTACGCGGCCGTCTCTGTTTCTATCACCACGGCGGATGGCGCGTCGCTCTGCGCGGCGATCCCTATCCCGCCGTGCCTGGCGATTTGCCCGGCCGACATCGGCGCGGCTGCGCGAAACACCGCGCTCCACATTGCCGGTGCGCTGGCGATTGGCCCTGCGCTGTTGCCGCATTTCGGCGCGATCGCCTTCGGTCAATATATTGGCGCGTCCGCGATTGTTACGGTTTTCGGCGCGGGCGGCCCGGCGAGCATCGCGATTGCCGCGATCGGTTCTGCGGGCTTCCCGGTTGGCACGTCTTGCTTCACGATTACCGCGATTGGCCCTTCTGGCCTCACGATTTCCGCGACGCTCCCCGCGATTGGCCCGGCGTTCCCCGCGACCATCACGTTGAAAAGCAGTATTACCGGTTAAACCATTGTCCAAGACTATCGGAGCAACGCCACGCGTGTTCTGATTCAGGTTGGTGGCAAGATCGGCCGCGGAGGCCGTCGCAGGCGTCAACATGGTTGCTGCCATCAGGCCGGTTACAAAAAATAGTCGCATAGGCTACTCCTCACTATGCGACTCTGTTTGCCGCATTTATGAAACAAGTCATAGCCTGTTAACCCTGTCGGGTAGCTGAACTCCGTCGTAATGTTCAGGAAAGAATCGACTTATCTGAACAAAAAATGGGCTGTCACGACGCAAAACTAGGCATCGTCATCCTTGTCCAGCCATTCCTCGAGCCATTTGATCGTATATTCGCCGGACTGAAAACCTTCATCGTAAACCAGCTTCTGATGCAGCGGGATTGTGGTTTCAACACCTTCGACGACAAATTCATCCAGCGCGCGGGCGAGTCGCATCATGCAGCCATCCCGCGTCCGCCCATAGACGATCAGCTTGGCAATCATGCTGTCATAATAAGGCGGGATCGAATATCCGGCGTAAAGGCCGCTATCGACGCGGACGTGCATGCCGCCGGGGGCATGATAGCTGGTCACCTTGCCAGGGGAGGGTGCAAAGGTCTTCGGATTTTCGGCATTGATCCGGCATTCAATGGCATGACCATTAAATTCAAGCTCTTCCTGTTTGACCGAAAGGTCGCGGCCATCGGCAATGCGGATCTGTTCGCGGACCAGGTCAAATCCGGTGATCATTTCGGTGACGGGATGTTCGACCTGCAGGCGTGTGTTCATCTCGATAAAGTAGAACTCTCCATTCTCGTAGAGAAACTCAATCGTGCCCGCGCCGCGATAGCCCATGCCCTTCATGGCATCCACACAGACCTTGCCCATTTCTTCGCGCTGTTCTTCACTGATCACCGGTGACGGTGCTTCCTCGAGCACTTTCTGGTGACGGCGTTGCAGGGAACAGTCACGCTCGCCGAGATGAATGGCATTGCCGCGGCCATCGCCAAAGACCTGAAACTCAATATGGCGCGGGTCGCCGAGATATTTTTCGATATAGACCGTCGCGTCACCAAAGGCCGCCTTGGCCTCGGTACCGGCTTGCTGCATCTGGGTTTCCAGCTCGGCCTCATCATTGACCACCTTCATGCCGCGTCCGCCGCCGCCGGATGCGGCCTTGATGATCACCGGATAGCCGACCTCAGCTGCTACCTGCTTGGCAACCTCTATGTCACTAACCGCGCCATCGGAACCGGGAACCAGCGGAATGCCGAGATCGCCAGCGGTTTTTTTGGCCGCAACTTTGTCGCCCATGACCTTGATATGCTCCGGCTTGGGGCCGATCCATTTAATGTCATGCGCTTCGACCACTTCGGCGAAATGCGCGTTTTCGGACAGGAAGCCATAGCCTGGGTGAATCGCATCCGCGCCGCTGATTTCTGCCGCAGAAATAATCGCCGGGATGCTGAGATAGCTGTCAGTGGCCGAAGGCGGCCCGATTCAAATGGCTTCATGGGCGAGCCGGACGTGCATCGCATCTTCATCGGCGGTGCTATGCACGGCGACCGTGTCGATGCCGAGTTCCCGGGCAGTCGGCACGTCAATCGCGTTCACCTTGCCCCGCGCCAAGGTCACTTCCAGCACGTGGCCGTCGCGCACCACACTCACACCATCTGACATGGACATTTCTCCTAGTGAAAGGCCGGGACAACTTCGTCGCAAA
>JBCBZY010000253.1:0-4294 GCA_039815115.1 Pseudomonadota bacterium
AGATGCTGCAGCAGGCCATTTCCTGCACCGCACCACGGTCGAGTTGTGACTAGGGTGCGGTGAATTGCAAACAAGCGTCCAGCTGGTCCAGCCTCAGGTCGAGCTGTTTGGCCTCATACCCACTGAGCGGTTGTTGCCAGAGAAAGCACCGCAAACGCAGCAATACTGACATGGGATGCGGCTTTCACATTCCAGCCAAGCGGCTTGGCCACAGCATTGAACTCCGCTTCATATTTCGGATGCTCGGTACCCATCCAGCGATCCCACCAGGTGAAGTAGAGCCCGAAATTGCTATGCCCCTGGCTGTGGTGCAGATCATGATGGGTGGTGGTGGTGATCCACCTGAGCGGACTGCGTGTCCATCCGGCCGGGAAGAGCTCCACGCCAGAGTGCCCGATGACATTGCGAATGATCATGTGAGCCAGGAACAGGAAGATCGCAAACGGATACATGCCGCCGGCCACCAGCGATATGATCAGCAGGTAGGCAGGAACAAAGGCCGCCTCCGCAACGGCTTCGAATGACGAAAAGCTGTAGGCCGCCCAAGGTGTCGGGGTTCGCGACTTGTGATGGTGAAGATGCGAGAAGCGGAACATTCTTTTGGTGTGCAGCCAGCGATGCATCCAGTAGAAATAGGCATCATGCGCGACGATCATTGCCAGTAGCTGGGCGACAAATAGCGGCCAGATGATGCTGCCCTCTGTGATCGTTATCCAGCCGGCAGCTTCCATAAGTACCGTGGAAATGGTCGTGAGCCCAAAAACCAGCACCGTTCGCATGGACGAGAAAAACTCCCGCTTGTAATCTGCAACACCGGCCCGGCGCGACTGGATTCGCCGGGCGTCACTCCATTTGCGAAATATCCACAGCAGCAGGGAAAGCACACCGGCAGCGATCAGATATCGACCCAGGTCAAAAGTGAATGCGCCAATCATATGGTCGACAATGGCATCAATAAGGTCTGGCATTTTTCTCTCCATCGGCAGGATCAGTTGTTCGATGAATTGACTGTGTCAGGATCGGGCCGCGTCTTCTCGTCAAAGCCGAAAAAGGCTGTGCGATTTCGAAAAGGATCATGTTTTTTCACTATTGATCAATTGCCCGTTTGCGGAAATCACTAGGCGTTACGCCAGTTTCCTGACGAAAGGCCCGATTGAACGGAGCCAGTGAACCATAGCCCAGATCCATCGCAATCGTGAGGATCGGAATGTCTACCAGCTCGCGATCTGCCAGTTTGTCCTTCGCTTCGCTGATTCGATAGCCATTGAGGAAGGAGGAGAAGTTGCGATGGCCCAGTTTGCGGTTGATCAGAGCCCGCAACCGGTGTTCTGGCGTGTCGAGATGCTCGGCTAGCATCTGGATGGTAAGAGATGATGTGCGATATTGCCCTCCATTCATCGCTGCCATCAGTTTTTCATGCAGCACCGATTCGGAAGGTGTGAGACTGGGCGCGGGTTGGGTTTCCTCGACCGTAACAGGTGTCTCGGACAGGATCTCGTCGTCCACACGAAACAATGCCAGGGCCGCGCCGAGTCCCAATGTCAGAATGAGAGCAGCATTGATGCTCGAAATGATCGGAGCGTCGTCAGCGGTACCGAGCAGGATTTCATAAGTCAGCACACCACCAACCTGCAGCCCAACAAACAGAGGCAGGAACATCCGGATCGTGCGGCGTTTTTCGATAAGGTCGTCTTCGCGCCCGCCAAGCGCGATCATGATCAGATGCACCACCATGGCGAGCGAGACAACGTGAATGGCATAAAAGCTATAGGTTTGAATGTCCGGCACGACATAGGCCAGAACCCAGAACAGCGCGAGCAGTGCTGGAGCCGCCCAAAGTGGCCTCGCAATCCGCCTTTCAAACAATTGGTGGGCCAGGAGCCAGATCCAGAATGTCGTGGAAACTGACAACCCGTCAACCAGAACACGAAAATGATCCGGCGGATCCATTGTCGTCGAGGAATTGATCAGATAGGCACCCGACCCGATCATCAGCCCAATTGCTGTCCATTTCAGGCCGGTCCGAACTTTGCTCGTCACCAGAAGCAGTATCATTGTGAGTTGCCCGCCTATGGCGAGCAGTCGTAAAACCGTATCCAGCTTTTCGAAATACGATAAGTCCAAAATGACAGCCTTCCCTGTTCGCTCGCCATGCTAGTCGATACCGCCATCATCGCAACGGCTATTTGCCAGCCCGGACTGTCGATTTTTCCGCGATATTTATATGGCCTCTCCGGGTTGACCGTGTAACATCACGGACATGCTCCGCGAATATGCCCCATGCCCGGTTTGAAAAATCCCCGATTGCAATCCATTGCCACAGCCGTTCCTGACCACCGCATAAGTCAGTCGGAGGTTCTCGCCATACTGGCCCGGGCCCGAGGAGCAGCTTTGCCGGCAAGGCTGGAACAGATACTCGGCAATTCCGGAATAGGACAGCGTTATCTCGCCTGTGATCCGGATTACTATCTCGAGCAGCGCAGCTGGCCAGACCGGGCGAAACACTATGACCGGGTAGGGCGGAAGCTGGCGGAAAAGGCCGCGGCCAATGCGATGGATCGCGCCAAAATGGCTCCCGGAGATATTGATGCCATTGTCATGATCTCCACGACGGGAACCATGACGCCCTCCATTCCCAGTCGCATGATCGAATCCATGGGTTTTGCATCATCCACCCGTACGGTTCCGGTGTTTGGTTATGGCTGTGCCGGTGGTGTTCTGGGCCTGCGCCTGGCCAACGATCTGGCAAGCGGTGAAAACGGTCAGAATATCTTGCTGATATCTCTTGAGCTTTGCAGCCTGTCCTATGACTATAGCCAGTTCGACAAGAAAAACATGATTGCCACCGCGCTATTTGCCGATGGCTGCGCGGCGGCAGTGATCAGCGGGCGTCGGGATAGCCAGGCTGGGCCGGCATTCCGGGCCTTTGACCAGAAGACCTGGCCGGATACGCGAGACATGATGGGCTGGGACATTGGCCAGACCGGATTTGATCTGGTTCTGGCGCGCGATATCCCGACTTTCGTCGCTCAAGACTTTGCCCCATTTTGCGATCGCTTTCTGGAAGAGCAGAAACTGGTAATGACCGATCTTGCCGAACCGGCCTGTCATCCCGGCGGAGGACGGGTGGTTGATGCACTCGAAGATTATTTCGCCCCGGAAATTGCAGGCATCGCCGCAACAAGAAGCATTTTGGAAAGATATGGCAACATGTCCTCGCCCACCGTGCTGTTCGTCCTCGAACAATTGTTGCACGGCAAACCGGACCGGCCAGTCTTGCTGACGGCATTGGGCCCGGGCTTTACAGCTGCCCTTGCTATTCTCGATCCGGCGGAGGACTGATGGAACAACCTGGAATGATTTTCAGCACAGCACCCACTCTGGTGACATGGACCCTCATTTACATTGTCGCCCAGCGACTGGGGGAACTGGTCTATGCCAATCGCAACACAAAGCGGTTGCTGGCGGAAGGCGGCGAGGAATTCGGAGCCGATCATTATCACTGGTTCATCATCCTCCACAGCGCCTGGCTGGCGGCGATCTTCCTGATGGTCGATCCGTCGCGTCCCATTGCACCGCTGGTGCTGGCGCTTTTTGTCGGGACCCAGATCCTGCGAGTCTGGACGCTGGCGAGCATCGGTCGGTGGTGGACCACCCGGATTATTTCCGCGCCCTATTTCGATCGGGTCAAGCGCGGTCCCTACCGCTTCATTCCGCACCCAAATTATTTTGTGGTCGTGCTCGAAATTGCCATCGTCCCGCTGATGCTCGGCCTGCCATGGGTGGCCCTGCTTTTCTCCATTCTCAACGCCATTCTCCTGCGCCACCGGATCGGTGTGGAGAACCAGGTTTTGCAGGGCCGGGGAGAGCCAGAAGCCTAGAATTTGGCACCGAGCTGAATACCGTAAAAACGCGGTTCGCCCGGGATGAATGTCGGAATGCCAAAGGCGCCGCCAGTATTGCCGGCATCGATCAGAAATTCCTCATCCAGCAGATTCCGCGCGAAGCCGACAATTTCATAGCGACCATCGCCGAAGGAAAGGCCGCCGCGGACATTGACCAGGGCATAGCCGTCCTCCCGGATCAGTGGGTTGTTCGGCTGTTCAAAAAACATCTCGCTCTGATAGGTCACGGAAGGTGTGAGGAAGAAACTGATCCCGTCGCTGAGCGGGACGTCCAGACTGAAGCCTCCTGACAGCTGGAATTCCGACTGCAGCCGGAACCGCGCTCCGGCCAGCGTGCCGTTGGACGGATCATTGTCGATCTGGGCATCAATATAGGCGCCGTTGGCAAA
>JBCBZY010000091.1:0-9214 GCA_039815115.1 Pseudomonadota bacterium
CCTGGTCGCGTTACTGGAAACTGATGCGCTGGATGAGCCTGCTCACCCTGCTGTGCGTCTTTGTTGCTCTGGGTATTCTTTATTATCTGCACGGGCTCGTCTCCATTCACATGTATATTGCCGCAGCGGGAGGCGTGGCCTTTGCGTTGCTGCTGACTTCCGCCCTGATGGGACTGGTCTTCCTGTCGAGCGGCACCGGACATGATGACTGTATCGATGACCCTGTTTCGAACGCTTTAGATCCCGATGAGTGAAGAAGACGTTCAGACGCTGCGCAAGATGCAGCCGGTTCTGCGCGTCGCCCCGCGTCCGCGCGATCTCAACAATAATGGCCATATTTTCGGTGGCTGGGTCCTGTCACAGATGGATACGGCAGGCGGCATCATGGCCGCCCGTGTCGCGCAGGGCTCCACGGCAACCGTGGCAATCGAGGCGATGGAATTCATTGCACCGATATTGCAGCGCGATCTGATCTCGGTCTACGCGCGGGTCGAGCGGATCGGCAGAACATCCATCGCCATTCGACTGGATGTCATCGCCTCGCGAAACCTTGGCGAGGAATGGGTGCCGGTGACCAGCGGGCTGTTTACATTCGTCGCGCTCGACGAAAATCACCAGCCGCGTGCCATACCGGAAGAATCCAAGAAAAAATATCTCGGAGCTACTGGCGGCGGTTCAGCCTGAACGAGAGTGTCCGCTCGCCATTGGCGGGAACCGTTACCGACCAGAAATCTTTTCCGTCCTTGCGTCCGAGTTTTTGACTGGCCCGGGTAATTGTTTCCTGACTGTAACGCCCGATCTTGATCTCGACCTTTGCCGGTCGAGGTGATGCATTGGTTATGGTCAGCCGCTTATCGGAATAGTTGCGGCTTTCGACGTTCACATCATCAACTGTCATCAACGTATAGCGAACCAGCGGGCTGCGGTTGATCCTGATGTCGACTTCCTCGTCAATAGCCTTGTCATCGACACTGCCTTCTCCCAGCATCAGCCGCGCGCCACCCGCTTCCCGAAAGGCCACAAGACGGCCAGCCGGCATGGCCAATCCAAGACCGTCGCGCTTGCGATTTTGCAGCCGCAATATGGTATCCAGCCCGACCGGCTGGTCGAAAGACTGATATCCCCAGAGCTCCGCTCCGTATATCTGCTCGAATTGCACCCGGTCCTTCTCGAACATCGCAACTTGCTTCTGGCTTTGCGAAGCGATTGTTACCGGCACCGGGATCCGGTACAGCTTGAGGTCTCCCAGCTCTTCCTGCACAGCCTGCACTGGCGCGGGCGCAGCGGCCATCTCCATCACGGCTCCGGCAGATTTCCGGCCGGTTACCATCAGCATGTCCTGCTCATCCTCGCGCCAGCTATTCAGACGTCCCAGCGCCGCCCGGTTGCGCAGCGCAATATCACTGGTCGTCGCCTGGGGCCAGCATCTGAGAGCTATCGAGCCGCCACTTATCGGCGCCATATTGTCTCGTTCCTTGTTGGGCTGACCAGCGACAGTCTGAGCCTGCGCGCTGAGAAAGCTGGTCTCATCGCTATTCGCCAATGTCACCCATGAAAACAGGTTCAGCGTCTGGCCATCATCGGCGATATCGGCAACATAGCTGGCTTCCCAATCAAAGCCGGTGGCCAGATAGGATAATGTCACCGTCGCCCGTGTGGCCGCCGCGACCCGGCTTTTTACGGACAGGGTCGGTTTGGCGGATAGTCCGTCGGGAATGGCGGGATAGATGATCGCATCGTTGAGCCCGCTGCAGCGAAGCGCTTCATAGCCCTCTGCCGTCTGGATCACGACACCGGCGCTGGCGTCGGTTCGGATCATCGCCTCAAATTCCTTGGTTTTTCCGGAAGCGACATTGGTCCGGCGGATGGTCACGCCCCGCCCCAGATGGCCGTTGAGCAATGCGGAAGGCGACAGTAGCGCCGCATCCCGGTTCTTTTCGATCACACCATCAGCCAGTCCCGTTACAATGGCCGATTGGGGAATGATCCCGCCGGCAACGCCCTCAAACCGAAGCTCCACCTCGCCTGCGGGCAAGTCGATCGTGCGCTGCTCGGTCACAAGCGCATAGCCGCCAAGATACTGCAGATTCATGGGTGTGCCGGAAGATCGCTGGGGGTTGCGATATACGTCACGGAAACCGCTGACGGTCCGTCCGAGATTACCGTCTGGCGTGAGAACTCGGATTGTGCGGCTGCTGGAGTCGGTGCAAGAATGACAGTCAGCAGAAAGAGCAAAAACGTCACGCCCGATTTGATCAGGGGTCTGTTCCCTGAACGAGCGTCCAGTCGCCATTTCCGGAAAGGGATTCCCGCTCGCGCGGGAAAGACGAAAACGGATGGCATTGGCTAGAACCGCGTCTCGAACGTGGCTGTCACCGTCGCGCGGCCATTGGCCGGGACGGGGACTTTCCAGACGATGCTGTTGGAAGAGCGCCGCTCGCTGGACATGCTCTCGCTGACGATCCGGGTGTCGCTCCAGTAAAAGTCGAGACCGTCCTGGATCAGGGACACAGTGACTGGCCCGGGGCGAGCATTGCTGAGTTCGTAGCTCATCGTGGTGCGCCATTTGCGAGAAGACAAGCGCCGGCGTTCGGTCACGGTCGGCTTCACTTTCACGTCAAAGGCCTCGCCAGTCTTGAGACCCAGCTCCGAACCCATCGGCGTGTGGCCAATGGTATTTTCACCGATAAATTGCGGCTGACCCGAGGCGTCTTTCATATAGACGCGCACCGTGCCTGCCGGGAGCGCATCGCCCAGACCACCGTCGCTGGACGAGCTGAACTGCAGCACCGTAGCCGCGCTTTGTGCCTCGTTCTGAGTCCCGAGCCAGCGATTGGTATATTCATAGGCTTTCTGCGCCGGTGCACCGATCACGTCGAGAAAGCTGACCTGCTTGGTTTGCGCATTGGCAATCGTGGTCCGGGCCGCCAGCGGATAGAGATAAAAATCGCCCAGCGACTCGCGATTGGCAGACTCCGTTCCTGCGCGCCGGATATTGTTCCGGCTGTTGCCGCGCCGCTGGCCATTCACGCTGGGTGTTCCGGCGACCAGCAATGTTTTGGCATTGTCGAAAGTCGTGCCGGTATTGTTGGTTAGCGTGACCCAGCCTTGCACATCCATGCGCCCGGCATTCTCGTCAAACAGCGCGACATAATCGGCTTTCCAGCCCATGCCGCTGGTCAGATAGCTGAGCTGCGCCGGACGGACGCCGCCGCGCGTACTGTTGAGGGTGACGGACAAAGTCGGGCGCGCGCGCAAATTGCTCGGCACCTTGTCGAAAATCACGCGCGTCGGAAGGCGATCATCACGCAGCACCTCGATCCGGCTGCCGATCTGCAACACCACGCCGCCATTGGCGGCCAGAACCTTCGCACGTTCCCGCTTTTCCTGACCGGTGGCCGGATTGATCCGAACGATGGTGACGGTTTCGCCCACCGCCTTTTCCATCAGCTTGGCCGGTGACAGCAGGTCATAGTCGAAATTCTGTTCGACAATCCCGGTATTGGCGGCGCTGAACCCGACGGTCTCCGCCCGGATCTGGCCCGAAACACCCGGAAATGTCTGTACGGAGCGACCGGAAGGGATGTTCAGGCGGCGGGTGTCCTGAACCAGGGCCAGATTATTATTGTATATCGTGACCGATATGTCGCCCTGCCCGGAAGACTGGCTGATTGCCGGGGTGGTGGCCAGGACCAGGGCCAGCCCGGTAAATGCTAGAAGCCGCATGATTTCTCTCTCCATCGTTCGTACAGACCGGTTTATCGAGCCGAAAGTGAATGTAGCTTAAACGCTATTCGGTTTCTTCTTCGCCTTCTCCCGGCACCATCCAGACAAACCGCACGCGGCCGCCGGATTTGTCATCCACTTCGGTATTTGTGAAAAACAGATTCTGTTTCGCCATCTCCGTCGCAACCACATCCATGTCCGCTTCGGACCCGCTCATCGACATGCTCATGGGACTGCGCAGCGCCGCCCAGCTGATCAGTCGCATTTTGGCTTTGGAAGCGCTGGTGAGCTCTCCCTCGGCGACAACCAGATCGGGCAGCACAGTCGGCGGCGGCTGGATGTTGATCGCCCAGTCGGGCATTTGCCCCACCATCCGTTGCTCCAGCGCCCGGTATGTCTGGAGCGAAGCGCCCGGCAAGGGCTTGGCCATGACGATCGCCCGCCGCTTGGAACTGTCGATAACCACGTCGTCGGGTCCGACACCGGCAATCAGCGCGAGATTGTCCCGCAGCTTGTTGACCTGCGTTTCAACGGCTTGCTGCTGTTCCTTTGCCCGGACCGCGGCCAGCGCGGCCTGCGCCGCATCAGAGCCAGTCTCGACCCGATATTGCTCGATCTGCACTTCGATGGTCTCGCGAAACGCCCGGCTCAGTACGCGCGAGCTTTGTTCTGCCGCGCCGGGGTTGATGACCGGAGTGAATACCGAGGCGTTGACCAGCACCGGAGACGCATTGAAATCAATATCGATCTGGGACACCCGGGCGCGCGGTCCGAACTGGTCCTTGATATAACCATTGGCCGAACGGGAAATATTCGCCTCATGGCCGATCTGGACCAGCGAGATCCCTAGCGGAATGGCGAGGCCGACAAAGACCACCACCATCGCGAACATCTGGAACTGGGTCTGCCGTTCCGACAGATAGGAGCGGAAACCGTAGAGCCAGGCCATGACGGTGGCCGTCAGCGCGATAGTCATCAGGTTGGTGAAATAGAGCAGCAATGAGCCACCAAAAACCGCCCAGTTGGCGGTTGCCAGCCCGAAGCCGACCACGGCCAACGGCGGCATCAGGGCGGTGGCGATGGCGACACCCACAATCGTGCCCATCCCGCCCCGGATCATCGCATAGGCGCCCGCCAGTCCGGAAAACAAAGCGACCGCCAGATCGAACAGATTGGGCCGGGTGCGCGAGGCAATCTCCGGCGTCACCGTTTGCAGCGGCGACAGTAGGACCACGAAAGCAGAGAAAAGCACCGCGATGATCGTGCCGAGGAGCAGCGCCCAGCCGGTATCCTTGAGCCAGGCAGAGTCTCCGGTCGCCGAAGCAAAACCGGCTCCCATGATTGGATACATCAGCGGCGACAGCAGCATCGCCCCGATCACCACGGCTGGTGAAGACAGCAACAGGCCGAGGATGGCGATCCCGGCCGACATGCAGATCAGGAAGGAATAGCGCGGCGTGAAGCTGCAATCCGCCTTGATTTTTTCAATGACGGCGGGCTGATCGACCTCCCCCTGGACCGCCATCCGCCTCCAGCGCTTAAGCAACCTGTATCTACCTGTAATCGGCGAAAACATGCCCGAACGGCTCTTTGCCTCCAGTTTTGCCTGATCCTGCTGTTTTTCCGGGTCAGGCGCAGATGCCTTTGGGTCGGTCATAAGCCTTTGTAACCATTCAGATCAGCGCGTGAAACGAAAAATATTACCTGCCGGGTAATTGAAAAATGAACAATTTTCTCTTTTATCAGAAAACCGTATCAACTATATAGAGCGCAGCGGCTATTGTGCCGCCGTCACATCCCCCAGGAGACACCGCCATGCCCCGCCCCGAAACCGACATGGAAGCCAAGCGCCAGCAGATCATGGACGCGGCCGACCAGATCATCCAGGACAAGGGCGCGATCAGCTTCACTATGACCGATCTCGCCGCTGCCGTCGGAATGTCACAATCCAACCTCTACCGCTTTTTCGAAAGCAAGGACGCCCTCGCCGAAGCCATGGCCGGGGAATGGTTCGCCGATCTCGAAGTGATCATGCGCGAGCTGGTCGATGCCGACATGCCGGTAGAGGAAAAGCTATATGCCTTTTTCGCCCGGCGCCTTGAAATCAAACGCGCCCGGTTTGAGGAAGATCCCGAACTGTTCGCCTCTTATATGGAACTGGGCGACGAGCATTTTGACGTGATCAAGGGCTATGTTGACCTCGCCGACCATTATATGGCCACCATATTGGCGGAGGCGATGGAAGCGGGATATTTCAAGGGTCTCGAGCTCGATGCCGTGGTCTCGCTGGTCAACACTATGATGCAGCCTTTCTGTAATCCGAAGCTGATGATGCAGATGATGCATCTCGCGACCGAGGACCGGTTGCGACAGGTCATCGGAACGATCCTGACCGGGCTGAACGCCAATGCGGCCAAGCGTGCCGTGGACGGCAAGGCCCTGCACGTCGTCGGCTAGATCATGCCGGACATCTAGGGCTGAAGCGGCAACAGGCTTGTCCAGGCGACCGCGGGATCCCGAACGCTAACCACATCGGCCAGTTCGAAGATATTCTCATATCCATAGCCATGGAGGTTGATGAATGTCGGGATGTTGAGTGCGAGCGGCGCTGATTTCAGCCGGACCGGGCGCATATTGTCCGAAAAATTGTTGTTGCAATAGATCAGGATCGGGCGATCCTTGTCGCCAATGACCGCCGCCAGCTTCTCTTCGGTAAAGTCGGAAAAAGGCAGATTCACGGCGCCGGAAATATGGCCGGCTTGAAAAGCCGCTGCCGAACGGGTGTCGAGAATGATTGCGTCCGGCTGATCGGCCATTTTCCGAAATGTCGCAAGATCCACGAGGCGCTCGCTTCGATAGTCCTTCAGGTCGGCTGCCATTTCAACGAACCCGCCATAATCCACTTGGGGATTGCCGGGGATTTGAACTTCCTTCGCCTGTGCCGGAGTGACGGCGATAACGGTCAGCGCCAGGGCGGAGATGAAAACATGTCGCATTAGAACTTCTCCCTTCCGCCAAAGGAGATAAGCGAGCCTGTTTTGACCCGTGATGAACGACCGGTTCAGGAGTCTGCCCGCCGGAAGGGAATCAGGCGGTACCTCTCCCGACATACCGCCTGACCCTGCGACCCTTCACTCACTAGGAACGTGAGGGTCTTTTCCGCCGGTCTAGCGGTGGCGGAAAACATTGCCCCGGTTGAAACGGGAATGGCCATATTTGCCGTGATGCTTGAAACCGCGATGGTAATGCCGGTCAAAGCCCCGGTGATGCTTTCGGAATTTCTTGTGCTTGAAGCGCGAGAGGCCGTGATGAAAGCCTCGGTTCAAGCCGAAGCTGCGATGCGAGCGGAACCCGCCACGGCCGAAGCTTTTCCGGCCAAAGCCGCGCGAGCGGACATGGCCGCGATTTTCGGCCTTGCCTGCGAGAGTCTCG
The DNA here is from genome assembly GCA_039815115.1 of Pseudomonadota bacterium. GTDB lineage: Bacteria > Pseudomonadota > Alphaproteobacteria > Sphingomonadales > Sphingomonadaceae > Parasphingorhabdus. Next base: position 7,159 of record JBCBZY010000091.1, read on the forward strand.
GCGGAAATCAGTGGACTGATCGGCGATGCGGCGATGGCACCGGGTTGGGAAACCGAAATATGAGCGGCCTGAGCCGGCGCGAAGGCGGTGAGCGAAACGAGACCCGCCACAGCCAGGGTTGTAAACTTGATCATTGATATTCTCCTTGGGGGTTAGGATTATCAGGTCATTCGTCGCAACCATCGATCGGGTTACACAAGCAGCCTATTGCCCGAGCCAGCCAATAGGCTCCTGACTGGTCAAATCTTCCGAATTTGCAGCGATTTACCGCTCTCAAAAAGGAACGGAATCTGTTTGATATTGCCTGACCTGCCGAATTCGGCGATGAGCCGCCATGATGTCCGCGATCAACACCTGGCTCTTGTCCCACGCGGACATGTCTGTGCTATCATTCATCCTGGTATGCTGCGCTGTCGGCGGGGCGTCCTTTTTCCGCGGCCTGACCGGCTTTGGCTATGCGATTCTGGCGGTCCCTTTTGTCGGGCTGGTTGCCACACCGCAGGTAGCGGTGATCATGGCGATATTGATGCAATTGCTGATGGGGCCGATCGGGATCCGGCAAAATCTGCAAATTGTCGACAAGACGATCATCCTGAAGATTTCCGCCTTCGCTTGTGTCACCACCCCGTTCGGCCTGTGGCTGCTGGACATGGTCAGCGCAGATATTGCCCGGCTGCTGATCACGGGAATTGCGCTCGGCAGCTTCTTTCTTTTCATGCTGAAACGGGCACCGGTCATGGACAACAGCCCGTTGCGGTTGCTGCTCGTCGGCAGTTCTTCGGGTTTGCTCAACGGCTTTGCCGCCATTCCCGGCCCGCCGGTGATCCTGCATTTTGTGCGCGATCAGGTGCCACCTGCTCTGTCCCGGAGTTCGATGATGGTGATATTCTTCATCACCGCAATTGCCGGAACCGGTGCGGCCTGGTGGCGGGGTATGATCGATGAACAGGCGCTGGTTCTGACCGCCCTGACCTGCCCGATCATGGTGCTCGGCAATCATTTTGGTTCGCGCTTTTTCGGCGCGATCTCCGAGCCCGTTTGGCGCGGTTTCGTGCTCGTTTTGTTGCTGATTGCGGGCGCAGTCGCTCTCGGCAGAATGCTCTAGGCGTCCTTCGCCAGCCACTGCTTCATCATCCCCGGGGGCGGTGACGCGTGCATTTCTCTTTCATCCAGTGCGGCAATGGCCCGTGCACGGTCGTCGTCCGTAAAACTGCCGGTGGTCAGGCAGAATTCGACCATATTCCCATTCGGATCGCGGGTGTAGATCGACCGGCACCAATTATGATCAATTTCCAGCACGTCAAGCTCGGCGGCGTTCCATTTGGCCCGCCATTGATCCAACTCCGCCTGGCTGTCGACGGAGAAACTGTAATGATTGGTGCCCTGGGGGGTGCCCGCAGCTTTATTAAGATCGAACGCATATTTGCCATCATTCGGCGTATCGTTCAGCTCCCAAAAGGCGATGAAACGGCTGTCATCACCATTCATGCGATAGAAAAAATGCTTCCCCCAGCCGCCGCCCATTACCGGCGCAATCTCGACCTTGACCAGTTCGAAGCCCATGATCCCTTCGTAAAAGGCATGGATCGCCTGCATGTCTTTCGCGGCCAGCGCGAGATGGTGGTAGCTCATTTGTCTTCTTCCCTCTGTCATTCCTGCGAGAGCGGGAATCCGGTTCCTGCCATCGCACCATCCGGATGGTACCGGAAATGGACCCCCGATCAAGTCGGGGGTGACGAAGTAGAGTAAACCCACAAAAACACATCACCATCGTCATTCCCGCGGAAGCGGGAATCCAATTCCAGTTTTAGCAACTATCGGACAATCGGGGAAATGGACCCCCGATCAGGTCGGGGGTGACAAAACATGTGGCCTCCGCAATAATCAAACAACCGCGTCATTCCCGCGAAAGCGGGAACCTATTTGCAGTTTTGGCAACTATCGGACAGGCCGGGAAATGGATCCTCGGTCTGGCCGGGGATGACGAAAAATACGCTGCTAAAGCAAGAATCGACCACCGTCGTCATTCCCGCGAAAGCGGGAATCCATTTCCTGA
>JBCBZY010000300.1:0-3535 GCA_039815115.1 Pseudomonadota bacterium
CATCGCGGAAGTTGAGAATCTTATTGTCGAAGTTGAGATTAATGCGCTCGTCAAGATCTCCAATAACATTGTTGACTACAACTTGAACATTACGATCTTGACGATGAAGATCGTCTGCCCTGGCTGGAATCGGCCGAGGATTATGATGATGAAGGGGAATATTCCCCGGTCCGGGTGGCCTTGTTTGTTCTGGCCGGACTGCTGCTCATTGGCGGGATTGTTGGCGGCATTTACTGGCTGCAACAACGTGATAGCAACGGATTGAACGGCAATGGCGAACTCATTGCCGCACAGGAAGGTGACTATAAAGTTCGCCCCGATGATCCCCAGGCACGCCAGTTTGAAGGCGAGGGTGATGCGAGCTTTGCTGCCAGTGAAGGCAAGGAAACGGCAGCAAAGCTGGGGACAGCAGCTCCTGTCGAGGCTCCCGTCAAAAAACCCGAAGCACCCAATGCTCCGGGAAGTGCCATGATTCAGCTGGGTGCATTCAGCACGGCGGCGATGGCCGACAGCAGCTGGTCCGGATTCGCGCGCCGCTTTGCCGATGTCGGCAACCTGCCCAAGAAGATTGTTCGCGGTTCGGTGGAAGGCGGCACCATCTATCGGCTGAACGCTGTGGCTCCGAGTACCGAACGGGCGCAGCAGATTTGTAACAATCTCAAGGCCGCCGGAGAAAGCTGTCTGGTCGTCCGATAACGGAACAACGGGGGATTCGCTGTGGATAACGGCGCTTTCCCCTTTACCGGCAACGAAGTTTTGCCCATTGTAGCAGGGTTATGTTTTACCCAGTTTTCCGGCGCAATCAGCCATTGGTGCACGCATGAAGCCCGTCATTTTCGGGATGTCGGGTTTGCGGTTGACCGCAGATGAAAAGGCTTTTTTTCGGGACAGCGACCCGGCGGGCTACATCATTTTCGGTCGCAATATCGAAAGCAAGCCGCAATTGCGGGCACTGACCGACGAATTGCGCGAACTGCACCGTCGCGACGATTTAGCGATCCTGATCGACCAGGAAGGCGGGCGTGTCGCCCGGATGACAGAGCCGGTCTGGCCCAAATTTCCGGCGGGTGGCAGATTCGGGGAGCTGTATGACAAAGCACCGGCAACAGCCATTGAGGCCGCCCGACTTAATGCCCGGGCGATTGCTGAAAACCTGCGGGAAGTCGGGATTACGGTAAATTGTCTGCCGCTACTGGATGTCCGGCAGCCAGAGACGGTCGAGGCGATTGGGGACCGGGCCATGGGATCGGACCCAAACCAGGTAGCAGCTCTTGGCCGGGCTGTGATCGACGGCCAGCAGCAGGGCGGTGTTGTCAGTGTGATCAAGCACATGCCTGGACATGGGCGGGCGGTTGTCGACAGCCATCTGGAGTTACCGAAAGTTTCGGCGTCACGGGAAGATCTGGAAAAAGACATCGCCCCCTTCCGCTCCCTCTCCGGCGCGGTGATGGGCATGACGGCCCATATTGTCTACACCGCATGGGATGACCAACGCTGTGCCAGTCTTTCTCCGGTTATTATCGATGAGATTATCCGCGGTGAGATTGGTTTTGACGGACTGTTATTTTCCGACGATCTCGACATGAAAGCGCTGGAAGGAAACGTGCCAAGCCGTGCAAGAGATGTTGTCGCGGCTGGCTGCGACATTGCCTTGAATTGCTGGGGCCGGATGGAGGAGATGATCGCAATTGCCGACATTCTTGACGATATTGGCGATATTTCACGCCGACGGCTGGATGACGCCATGACGTCATTGAACGGCCAGACGGAAGATGTCGAGCTGGCGGAACTGCTGTCCCGCCGGGACGCGCTGATGGCGGCCGCATGACCACGGAATCGACCGAACCCGAAAGCTTCTTCTTCTCACCGGCAGCCGGAGAGGCAGAAGAAAGCCTGACTCTCGATATTGATGGCTGGGAAGGTCCGCTGGATCTTTTGCTGGCCCTCGCCCGCAACCAGAAGGTGGATTTGCGGGAGATCTCGATCCTCGAACTCGTTCAGCAATATCTCACTTACATCGCCGATGCGCAGTCGCTGAAACTCGAACTGGCCGCGGACTATCTCGTGATGGCGGCCTGGCTGACCTATTTGAAGTCGGGTCTGTTGCTGCCGAAGGATCCGGAAGTGGATCCCTCGCCCGAAGAACTGGCGCTGCGCCTGCAAATGCGGCTGGAGCGACTGAACGCCATGCGTGAGGCCGGCTCCCGGCTTCTGGCAAGAGACCGGACAGGTCGCGACGTGTTTCTCCGGGGGGCACCAGAGGGCCTGCGGGTGGTTAAGAACCGGCACTGGCAGGCAGAATATTATGACCTGCTGTCCGCATACAGCCGGGTCAAATTGCGCAGCGAACCTGCCGTGCACATTGTCAAACAGCGAATGGTGATGACGCTCGAAGATGCACTGGCACGAGTTTCGCTGATGCTGGGCGAAGCGATTGAATGGACCGATATCCGAAATTTTCTGCCAGCTGGCGCGCCGCTACAGCTTCGGAAATCTGCTCTGGCATCCAGCTTTGTCGCAGCACTGGAACTGGCAAGGCAGGGCAAATTGCTGATCGACCAGGAAGAGAATTTCGCGCCCTTACGACTGAAGGCGAATGAAAATGGATAATGATGTGGAAAACCAGATGGATGAAGACCAGAGCCTGATCATCGATAGCCAGGAAACCGGATCCGCGGAAATCGGCGAAAACCTGCGTGCGGTTGAAGCGACCTTATTTGCGGCAGAAACGCCGATGACCATTGCGGACATCAAGCTCTATGTCGGGGAAGATGTTGATGTCCCCGCCACGCTGGAGCAGCTGCAGGCGGACTATACCGGACGCGGAATCATCCTGGCATGTACCGGTAATCGCTGGCATTTTCAGACAGCGCAAGACCTGTCCCATCTGCTGCGTCGGGAACGTGCAGAACTGCGCAAGCTGAGCCGGGCAGGCATGGAAACCTTGGCGATCATCGCCTATCATGAGCCGGTTAGCCGTGCCGAAATCGAAGCCATTCGCGGAGTGCAGGTGGCCAAAGGTACTCTGGATGTGTTGATGGAAGCTGGCTGGGTCCGCCCCGCCGGACGACGTGAAGTACCAGGGCGGCCTCTTATATATGCGACGACGGCTGAATTTCTCACCCATTTTGGCTTGCAAAGCCGCAAGGATCTGCCGGGAATTGATGATCTGAAAGCGGCTGGCTTGCTGGATCCCGTCGACCTCGCACTGGAGAAAATGGAGATGGAAGCCGAAGAAGCGGCCGAGGGGGCAAGCGACGGAGAAGTGGGTGTAGACGCAGAATATTCCGATCTTCCTGCCGAAGAAAGTGGCGATGAACCGACGCATTCACTGGAAAATGCCATCGAAAGCGCCTAAGTAGGGAGCAGAAGATGGTCTTTTAGCAGATTTTAATCGTGGCGGCCCTGGTGCTGATCCTGTTCGGTCGCGGCCGGATTTCGGAAATGATGGGTGACGTCGGCAAGGGCATCAAATCCTTCAAAAAAGGGATTACCGACGAAGAGGACGCTCCCGCGGCAAAGCTGGACAGCAAAC
>JBCBZY010000036.1:0-13507 GCA_039815115.1 Pseudomonadota bacterium
CAAGCGGGCGGATGCCCGCGCCCGGCGCTTGAGGTTAAACAAAAAAACTCATTCCCGCCCGTCGCCTGCCTGTCGTGGCTTGACTAATCTCCCAACTGGGCAACTATGAATCTATGAGAACGATCAGCATATTCGCCATCATCGCTTTTTTGCTCGCCGGAGCCGGGACTCTTTATCTTTACTCCACTGATTTTTTCCAGATCGACCGCTGTCTGGATCGGGGTGGTAGCTGGCACTATGACAAACGTAGCTGCAGCATGGTCGAGAATTACAAGGGTCCTCGCTGACCCCCTAATCAATCCCCAGTAACTTCCGCTTCTCTTCCCCGGTCAGGAAATCCGCGCTGCTGATCTGGTTCCACATGCGCTCGCGATCTTCTGACAGGGCCGGGATCTGGTCGCGGTCGACGCGCAGGTCGAGGTCCGGCCACCAAGGCTGCAACCCTCGGGACAAGCCGTCCAGGATCTTCCCGGCCAGCGGCAAAATCGTCAACCGCCACAGCGCACGATTGGCTTCGCGGTAATTGGCATAGCTATTGTCGCCGGGCAGACCGAGCAGCATCGGCGGCACGCCAAAGGCCAGCGCAATCTCCCGCGCAGCGGCGGCCTTGAGCGCGACAAAGTCCATCTCCGCCGGGGTCATACTGAGCGTCTGCCAGGTAAGTCCGCCCTCAAGCAACAGCGGCCGGCCCGCATTGTCACTGCCGGAGAAGCTGACCTCCATTTCGGCGCGCAATCGGTCATATTGTTCCCCGGACAGGAGCGCGCCATCCGGACCCGGATCATGAACCAGTGCCCCGGAGGGCCGCGCCGCATTGTCGAGCAATGCCCGGTTCCAGTCCGACGCCCGGTTATGCACTGCCACCGCGCCGGCAGCCGCGCCGAGACATCCGAGGCCATAATGATCATCGGTCGGGTGAAAGGCCTTGATGTGAACGATCTGCACTGGTCCTGCCCCATCATTTGCGGCGAAGCGGGTCTGATGATCTCCGGCGCGATAGACATAGGCCGCTGGCCAGCCGGTCGCGTCCGGCTCCACCGTGATCCGGTCAGGCCGAAGTGCAAACAGTTCCGGCTCCTCGCCAGCGGAACCCTCCGCGGCACCAACAATTTGCACATAGGCATTGCCGTGCAGCAACAGATGCGCCGCGATGGTTTCCAGCAACGGCTGTCCTGCAAGGCTTTGCCCGATCAGCGCCGCCGCCTTGTCATCGAGCGGCATCAGCGGCGCATCGGCCACCGCTTCCGACACAATCCGCACGGCGCGCTGGGCAATGGCATTTTCCACATAGGCCTCGCGCACCGAGGCTTCATAAGAAAAGGGCGCCGTTCCCGAAAGAAAGGCGCCGCCATAAGTCCCGATATAAGACCGCCCGAGGGACGGACGTGAACTCCCGCTCCCGCCCTTGAAGGTGAGCGCCAGGTTTTTCCAGAATGTCATGTGTCTTCCTAAATCATGGGTCTTATATTCGGTTTCCGGGCCGGAGCCAGCATCAGCTCCGTCAGCGCCCAGACCAGAGCATCCGCACGGTCGGGAGATCGTCCCGGGCCTTCATCAGCACCCCCGATAAGCAGCCCGCACCTCTCGTCCTCGAGACGCGGGAAACATCCGGCGTGATGAACCCGGCCATTCTCATAGAGGGCCGCTACCGGCTCCGCCCGGGCCACCTTGCCGCGTGAGGCGTGAACCAGCCGGACCGGCAGTGAAATGCTCACCGCCTGCAATACCGATTTCACCATCGCGCCGCCCTGATTGGCTTCGGCAATGACCCGGTCGGCCTGCGAGCGCTCGGCTCTATTGGCGACCGCCCGCGCCCAGGTTTCCGGGCTCGCCTGCTCCACCGAACAGTCGGCAAGAATGAAACCGTGGACAGCACTGCCTGATCCGGCAATGCCCGCCACAACAATCCCGCAGGCATCGCCATGCGCCGAGGCTGGCGGATCCACGCCGATGACGATACGGTCCAGCGGCGGAACTTCCTGCACCCGGCAGAATTCAACCATCTGCCGCGACCAGAGCGCGCCCTCCAGCTCTTCAATCAGTTCGCCGTCCAGTTCCTGCCGGCCCAGCCGCGTCCCGGCATAGTCCCGTTCCATCGCGGTCAGAAAAGCCGGTGGCAGGTTGAGGTCATTGTCTTGCGTCCGGCCATGCGTCACCACGACGTCCGGGTCTTTGACCAGCGCCCGGACCAGCGGTACCGGGCGCGGCGTGGTTGTCAGCACGGCTTGCGGATTCTCGCCCAGCCGCAATCCCATCTTGAGATTGTGCCAGGTCGCTTCCGCCTGCCCCGCATTGTTGATCCACTTGGCAATTTCGTCACACCAGGAATGGCTCGACTGGGGTCCGCGCAAGGCCTCCGGTTCAGCCGCCGAATAGATTCGCGCCTCCGCTCCGCTGTCCCAGCGCAATCTCTTCAGCGATGGCTCCCAATCGGGGCGTTCATCCGGCGGCGCAATGGTCAGCAGACCGCTGTCACCTTCGATCATCACCGCCCGGCATTCGGCATAATTGGCACCGACAAGCGCAAACCGTGCCGAGCCATCCTGTTCGGCAATCGCACGCACCCATTCGGCCCCCGCCCGGGTCTTGCCAAAGCCGCGCCCGGCCATGATCAGCCAGGTCGACCAAGGCGAGTGCGGCGGCATCTGGTCGGGTCGCCCCCAGCGCGTCCAGTCATGCTCCCAGTCGATCAGTTCCTTCCGGGTCAGGCTTTCCAGAAAGCGTGCCTGTTCTGTTGGTTCCTGCGCGATCAGATGCCGCGTGGTCCGGATCCGGGTCACGGTCTAATCTGCGCGGTGCGGGGGCAGAGAAGCCCCCGGCAATTCGTTGTCCCCTCTGGCGCCTTGTTCTCGCGTCCGCCGATTTTCCAGACGCTCCCGCATCGCGTCGAGCTTGGCATCGATCCGCGCCCGAATTTCGCCGATGTCGCCCATATGCTCCCTTGCCGCACGTTCGAGCGCGACCGTTTCCCGGTGCAGAGACAGCAGGCGCAATGCGGTTTGATCATTATAATGCCGGACAGCTCCCACTTGCCGGCCATTGTGAAATACCGGTTTGAGTGTCCCGTGCCTTGCACGCTCGAGCAATTCGGTCTCCAGCAATTCATATCCGGAGGTCAGTGCCGTGCGCCACGCATCCGCAAATTCCGCATCCTTCTCCCGCCAGAAATAGACCGTGGACTTCGCCAGACCTGCCTTGTCGGCAGCCGCCGTGACGCTGGAGCTTGTCGCCAGCTCTGACAGGAACAGCATGCGCTGGTCCTCCCTGTAACTGGCGCGTTGTCCAGTGGCAGGCGACAGGCTTCGTGCGGTCGACCGACCCTTCATGGCCAGTCTCTCATTTTGTGCATTCTGATCCTGTCTGGATGTGTTGGCAAAAAAAGACCGCCGCATTGCCGCGGTCGGTCTGTTACTGTTCAGGAGCAGTGAGGAAATATCCGCCTGTCCCGAATCGCTTTTGTTCGATGATTGCAATATGTACCCAAACAGCGTGACGATGTCAAGATTTTTTACCTATTTGGTACATACTAGGGTTTCCAGATACAGAATTATCCGCTGATCTGCTCCCGGAAATCTGCGCTGATCAGGACTTTTTCGGTGATATATTCTTCTGCCATTTCGGCAAGCTCGCGGCCAAGATGCCAGTCGAGGATCTGCATGTCAGCTATGATTGGCGGATTGACCAGGATGTCCCCGTCGCTGAGCATCTCTTTCGAGGCCATGCGGCTGGCCACCACCATCGAGCGGGACATGATCTCGACAATGGACGGGAACTCCGCTTCGCGCTTCTTGCGGGTCATCACGTCGCGGAGCAGTGCCCAGCGCCCGCGAATGTCGTCATAGGCGACATCGGTTCGCCACACCTCGTTGGGATCGCCCAGCGACACGACGATATTGGGACCGGTTTTCAGGTCATGCATGACTTTCACCGGCACATTGTCGAGCACGCCGCCATCCACCAGAATGTTGCGGTCGCGGTCGATAAAGGGCGGCAATATGGTGGGCAGCGAGCCCGAAGCCCGAACGCATTCCCACAGCGGACCGCGTCGGTGGACATGCAGGCCATTGGTCGACAGGTTGGTCGAGACGCCGAAAAAGCTGACCGGCTGATCGGCAATATCCCGGGTTCCGTAACGGGTGCGCAGCTCGGCATCGAACACCGTCGGGTCGAGCAGCGAATAGAGCGGCAGGGTCAGCCGCCGCATCGCCTTGGCCTCGATGAACATGGCTTCCATCTGGTCCAGTGTTTCATCAACCGACATGCCCTTGGCCACAGCACCGCCCATGGCCGCCCCGGCGCTCGCGCCGCCGATGAAGTCAATCGGTATGTCGGCTTTCTGCAGCGCGCGGATGACACCAAGATGGGCACAGCCCAGCGCGCCGCCGCCGGCCAGAACAACCCCGACCGCGCGGCCGGTGAGGAATCGGGCGACCTTGGTGAAATCTTCATCCGCGTCGAGCGCCAGATGGTGATGCAGTTTTGGCTCGCGCGGATCGATCCATTCGGAGCTGCGGGAAATCGTCTTGCTGGCCTTGTCGCGCACCAGCAAAACCGTTCGCTGGGCTGCGGCGATCCATCGCATGGCGGATTCTTCTGCCCGGTTGACTGCACTATTCGCCTGGCCCGGACGGCCGACCATGACCAGCGCGTCGGCATTGCGGCAAATCTGCTCGCTCCAGTCCTGCGATCCGCTGCCATCGACCAGGACCCAGGCTCCGTGGGCTTCCTGCTCCGCCAGCCAGGCCTGATAAGCGGCTCCGTCCGACGCCTCGCTGGTGGCCTGGTCCACTGCGACGATCGGGGTTTCCTTGCGCGCCACGGCTGCAAAGGCACTGGCCAGCCGGGAGAGGAAACCGTCGGGCAACCGGGAATCGCCAGCCGGCAGAATGGCGATCACTCGGGGCATGCTGGTCGAGACCGAAGAGATGCGCGATGTCGCGACTGCCAGCCGTTCGGACACCAGCTTCAGCATCGCCTGATTGAGCTCGGGATGCCGGATCGCGATATCGTCAAAGGCCTTGCGCGAAACCTCGAGAACCGAAGAGTCGCGCGTCGCAACCACGTCTGCCGTACGCTTGCCACCGGCAAAGAAAGCGAGTTCACCAATCGCCTCGCCGGCCTCGATATGCGCCACGACATGGACCTTGTTAACGACAACGCGGAACCGTCCGGATTCGACAAAGTACAGCGCATCGGCATCATCGCCCTGCAGCACAAGGGCTTCCCCGCCGGCGATGGATCTGATTTCAGAAACGCCGGCCAGCGCGTGCAGGGCGTCGGCGGGTACGTCAGCAAACAGTGCGTGGCGTGACAAGTCAGGACCATCTGTTTCTGATCCTGATGCTGCGCATTCAGTGGGCTTGTCGTCTGACATTCTATTCCCCAACAGGCGCGACCCCGATGGGCTTCATTATCGGCGCTTCCCCGGAAGAATCAATGATTTTCGTGGTTTATCCGCAAAGCGAGTCTGCCGTTACCCGAAGGCGCAGATCAACCCGCGGCTTGGCGCCACGCGATTGGCGAGCATTTCCAGATAGGCATCCTGCAGAGCTCTGTGTCCAGCCAGATTTTCGACCGACAAATGCCCGGCAACCGCTTCGACAAAGGCTACAAACTGGGCATCTACACGAGAGCGGAATTCGGCAGGTCCGATTTCCTTCATCAGCGTTTCAGCCGCCGTCGGCGCGAAGAAGAGGACTGGCTCTGGTCCTTTCATGTCGCCAGCGCCGGATCGTTCAGAAAAATGGGTGGCTCCGACCAGCGAGCTGAACTTCAGATTGTCGCTCCAGTGCGCATGGATTTGGCCAAGCACCGCGCTGTTGCCGGCAAAGTCCACCGACACGATCTTCTGACCGGCATCAGCCGTCCCCAGATCGTCATAGGTCAGCACCTCGTCATAAAGTCCGGTGGCAGCGACAAATTCGGCATTGCCGGCAGAGGTCAGCCCGATACGCCGGATTTGCGGGCTGAGATTTTTGGATACCAGAGCAAGACCGAGCGCGGTTTTTGACGAAGCGCTGGTCAGCAATACCGCTTCTGCGCCAAACCAGTCCGACTGGCGCATCATGTCCTCGATCAGAAAGCTGGTCGTGAAGAGCGGCTGATACAATGCGCGTTCGGCTTCGCCTGTACCGGCATCCGTCCCGAGACGCTGGTACTGGTTATAGATAATCGCCAGACCCTGCCGGTGCTCCGCGCTGTCGACAAATCCGGACTCCGACACGCTGCCGGGAGACACCAGCAAATGGGTTGCCATCGGGAGATAGCCATAGACCCTTTCGCCAACCGCAATGTCGGCATTTTCCGAAGCAACGACCCTCGCAAATCCCCAGACCGGCACAATGCCCCAGTCCGCGTCACCTGTCGGGAAGAAATTCCAGTAACCGAATCCATCGCCCACCGCAGCATAGGTGATGTTATTGGCGGTCAGCGCATATTTTTCGATCTCCAGCAGAATCTGCCCTTCCGCCAGCACCGGAGCCGGGCTGTCATGCCACTCGCTGTTCGGCAAATCGGTTTTCTTTACCCAAAGGCTGCTGATCTGGTTGGTCATGTTCCTGCTCCATTTCGTGAATCATTGCACCGTCAACGCGGATTTTCCCGCACCATAAGGCGTAGGGATCGATAAGCAAAAGCAAATGCGCGGCAGGGGCCTCGTCGCAAAAGCATTTGCGAAAATTTCATGCACTGCTAATCCTTCGGCCATAGGGATAACGCGCAGATCTCGCGCGATCGGGGAGTCAAACATGAGTGCAGCACCAGTAACCGGCGCGGAAGCAGCAATTAACAACGTCACCAATGTCTCGGATTTCATTTGGGGCGGGACGTGGAATGGTGCGGAAATTCTGCCCATTCCGCCCATGGTCGTGATCCTTCTTGGCGCGGGCATTTATTTCATGATCGGCCTGAAGGGCTATCCGCTCAGGCGGCTTTTTCCGGCGTTGGCGAGCTTGTTCAAAAAGTCTGACGAGAAAGCTGCCGGTGAAATTTCTCCCTTCGCGGCGCTGTCCACCGCCCTGTCCGGCCAGGTCGGAACCGGCAATCTGGCAGGTGTCGCTACGGCCATCACACTGGGCGGACCAGGGGCAATATTCTGGATGTGGGTCACCGCTTTGTTCGGGATGGCACTGGCCTTTGCCGAAGGTTCGCTCGCCGTCCGTTTTCGCGAAAAGACCGAGGCAGGCACCTATCGCGGCGGACCGATGACCTATATAACTTATGGCCTCGGCCCGAAATGGACTTGGCTGGCGGTATTGTTCTGCCTCGGCGCGCTCTTCTCGGCGCTGGTTACCGGCAACGGCATTCAGGCCAATAGCCTCGGCGACAGTGCCAGCGAATTATTTGGCGTGGAAGAATGGGTTGGCGGTGCAGTTGCAGCTGTGGCTGTTTTCGCGGTCATCGTCGGCGGCATCAAGTCGATCGGCAAGGTTGCCGAAACAATTGTGCCATGGATGGCCGGCCTGTATCTGGTCATGGCGACCATCGCGCTTTTGATCAATCTGCCCTATTTGCCCGAAACCTTCTACCGCATCTTCGCGGGCGCATTTGGATATGATGCGGCAACCGGTGGCTTTCTGGGCGCAATGATCATGATCGCGATTCGGGCCGGTGTGGCACGCGGGCTGTTTTCCAATGAAGCCGGTCAGGGTTCAACCCCGATTGCCCATGCTGTTGCCCGGACCAACGATCCGGCCGCACAGGGCCGCTTTGCGATGATGGGCACATTTATTGACACGATCGTGATCTGCACCATGACCGCGCTGGTGATGCTGACCGTAGCCGGTGATTTCACCGTTACCGATGCCAATGGCGTGAAACAGGTCGTTGAGCATGCGTGGCAGTCAGACCTGAACGGCTTTGCCATGACTTCGGGCGCTTATGCAGCCGCTTTCCCGTGGCCGGTCATCGGCATTCCCATCGGGACGCTGGTCGTTTCGGTTGCGCTGATATTGTTCGTGTTCACCACCCTGCTGACCTGGAGCTATTATGGCGAGCGCGCCATCACCTATCTGTATGACCTGTTCCCGGGCTCCAGCCTGAAAGGCGAAGCGCGACTGCATCTGCTCTGGCGGATTACCTGGTGCGTGGTGATTTTCTTCGGTTCCTTTGCACCGCTGCAACTGGTCTGGCGCCTCGGAGATATCTCAAATGCAGCCATGACCTTCCCGAATATCATTGCGCTGCTTGCTCTGTCCGGCGTGGTCTTTGCCCTCGCGAGAGGAGAGCGGACCGCCGGCACGGACCATGGCCGTGAAACGCCCGAGGAACTGAAAGAGGAAATCACAGGTGCAGCCGGGCATTAGTTTTATTATTCCCTCAGGCGCCGGGCGCGGGCATCCGCCCGCTTGGCTTTCCTCGCATAAGCTCGGGCGCGCAGTCGCGCTTGCCTCGCTGCGCTCGGAGCGGCGACCTCACGAAGGAGCACCAAACCGAGCGCTAGCGAGGCAAGGCCGACCGGCCGCCGCGCCTTATTGGGGCGTAGGCAAGCGGGCGGGTTCCCGCGCCCGGCGCTTGAGGGAATAGAAAAAATGCTCAAACGCCTTTATGAGTGGATGCTGGAAAAAGCCGGGCATCCGCAAGCGACCAAATGGCTCTCCGGCATCAGTTTCGCAGAATCCAGTTTCTTCCCGATCCCGCCGGATGTCATGCTCGCACCCATGTGCCTCGCCAAGCCGCACAAGGCTTTCTGGTACGCGACCATCTGCACGATCTCGTCAGTTCTCGGCGCGCTGCTCGGCTATGCGATCGGCTATTTCCTGTTTGAAACGGTCGGCATCGCCATTCTCGAATTTTATGGCGTGACCAAGGAATTCGATGTCTTTGCAGAGAATTTCAACGAGCAAGGCTGGATTGTCGTGCTGCTCGCCGGGTTCACGCCGCTGCCATTCAAGGTCATCACCATCGCGGCGGGCAGCACCGCCATGCCGCTTTACATTCTGGTGATTGCGGCGATCATCGCCCGGTCCGCCCGGTTCTTCCTGGTGGCCGGTCTGCTGCGCTTCTTTGGCCCGCCAATGAAGGAATGGATCGACAAGAATTTCGCCCTCGCCACAACGCTAGGCGGCGTGCTGTTTGTCGGGGGATTTTTCGCGATCAAATGGCTGGTTTGAGGAATTGGGGAAGAGGTTGAGCCTTGGGGGGGGGATTAGAGAGTCTTTTTTTAACCTCAAGCGCCGGGCGGGCACATCCGTGCCGTTGGCTTTCCTCGCATAAGCTCGGGCGCGCGGTCGCGCTTGCCGACGCTTCGCGTCGGATTGGCACGCTATCGATAGGTCACCAAACCGAGCGAAGCGGAGGCAAGGCCGACCGGCCGCCGCGCCTTATGGCGCGTAGCCAAGCGGGCGGATGCCCGCGCCCGGCGCCTGAGGTCCAAAAAAAGAATCTTCTTCCGCCCGAACAAAATATTTCTAGCGATATTTCGGTCACTTGCTTAAAGGCAAATGATGAGCACGAGACAGGTTTCAAATAGCAACGATCCTCTCATTGAGGATATCAGCCAGCTCGTCGAACCCATGATCGGTGGTGAAAAGCCCCGGGACCAGTGGCGGATCGGGACCGAACACGAGAAATTTGTCTATTGCACGGATGATCATCACGCGCCATCCTATGAAGAGCCCGGAGGCATCAGGGACCTGCTGCTCGCCCTGCAGGAATTTGGCTGGAAGCCGGTCGAGGAAAACGGCAAGGTCATCGCCATGGCAGGCGATGACGGCACTGTCAGTCTGGAGCCAGCGGGCCAGCTGGAACTGTCGGGCGCGCCGCTCGAGAATCTGCATCAGACATGCAATGAAACCGGACGGCATCTACAGCAGGTCAAGGCGATCGGTGAAAAAACCGGCAAGGGTTTTCTGGGCATGGGCATGTGGCCCGACAAGACCCGCGACGAACTGCCGATCATGCCCAAGGGCCGCTATGGCATCATGCTGAACCACATGCCGCGGGTCGGCAGTCTCGGCCTCGACATGATGCTCCGGACCTGCACCATCCAGGTCAATCTCGATTATGCCAGCGAAGCCGACATGGCGCAGAAATTCCGTGTCGGTCTGGCGCTGCAACCGCTGGCAACTGCCCTGTTCGCCAGCTCGCCTTTTACCGAGGGCAAACCCAATGGCTATCTCTCCTATCGCAGCCATATCTGGTCCGACACCGACCCGCATCGCACCGGCATGCTACCCTTCGTGTTCGAGGACGGGTTCGGTTATGAACGCTATGTCCAGTATATGCTCGACGTGCCGATGTATTTCGTGTTCCGCGACGGCAAATATATTGACGCGGCGGGGCTCAGCTTTCGCGACTTTCTGAAGGGCGAGTTGGCGGTTCTGCCCGGCGAGAAGCCGACCATGGCGGACTGGAATGACCATCTGTCGACCGCCTTTCCCGAAGTGCGGCTGAAAAGCTTTCTGGAGATGCGCGGCGCGGACGGCGGACCGTGGCACCGGATTTGCGCGCTGCCCGCCTTCTGGGTCGGGCTGCTCTATGACCGGACCGCGCTGGACGCGGCCTGGGATCTGGTCAAACACTGGTCGATGGACGAACGCGAAGCGCTGCGCAATGCGGTGCCCAAAGAGGGGCTGGATGCGCAAATTCCGGGCGGACGCAAGCTGCTCGATATGGCCGGAGAAGTGCTCGACATCGCGTCTGCCGGCCTGACCGCCCGCGGCCGGCTCAACACCAGCGGCGACAATGAAACCGGCTTTCTCGACCCGATGCGCGATGTGGTCGCCAAGGGCAAGACCCCGGCCCAGCAATTGCTCGACCTCTATCATGGCGAATGGGCTGGCGATCTGTCGCAAATCTATCCGGAAATGAGTTTTTGAACTTCGATCTGCAGAGACCGGTTGCCGGGCATCGTAACACAAATGCAACAGTATGAAGTGAATCGCCGGGATTCCCGTCGCTGACACCAGTGTTAGCTTGACCAGAATCGGAACAGACGTACAGGCTGCCCTCCCAATGACGTCCGGCCTTTCGGACCGTTTCACGACCAGTTTTTCTATTCGTCATTGGGGGTCTTCATGCACCGCATTTCTCGTACCATCATTTCCCGTTCCGCGCTCGCCGGAGCTTTGTTCACGACAGGACTGGCCCAGCCGGCGCTGGCACAGGAGCAGGCGGCGGCTGAAAACCCTGACGGGCTCGGCGTCATAGTCGTGACCGCGCAGCGCCGCGAGGAAAATCTGCAGGACGTGCCGCTGTCCATCTCTACCCTGAGTGACGACAAGCTGGCCGCGATCGGGTCCGGTGGGCAGGACGTCCGGGCGCTGTCTGCGCGGGTTCCCAGTCTGGTGGTTGAGTCCTCCTTCGGGCGGACCTTCCCGCGTTTTTACATTCGCGGTCTCGGCAATACCGACTTTGACTTCAACGCGGCTCAGCCGGTCAGCCTCGTCTATGATGATGTCGTTCTCGAAAATCCAATCCTCAAGGGCTTTCCGGTCTTCGATCTTGACCGGGTGGAAGTCCTGCGTGGTCCGCAAGGCACGCTGTTCGGGCGCAACACGCCCGCCGGCATTGTGAAGTTCGATTCCGTCAAGCCCAGCAACGACGTCAACGGCTATGGCCGGATCAGCTATGGCCGGTTCAATGCGATCAACGCCCAGGGCGCGGTGACAGTGCCGCTGGTCGATGACACGCTTTCCGCCCGTCTGTCAGTGCTGTTCCAGCGTCAGGATGACTGGGTCGACAATACCAACCCCAATGCGCCGGAAGAAGATGCGCTGGAAGGATTTGAAGAATTTGCGGTCCGCGGCCAGCTGCTCTTCACGCCCAGTGACGAACAGGAATTGCTGCTCACCGGTCAGTATCGCGATCTTGACGGCACCGCGCGCGTGTTCCGCGCCAATGTCTTCACGCGTGGCCAGGCTGGCCTCAACGCCAATTTCGACCGGGATTCGGTCTCGGTGGATGGCCAGAATGACCAGCAGGTCGAGACCTATAACGTGGCCGCCCGCTATACCCATGATCTCGGTCCGGTATCGCTGATCTCGGTCACGAGCCTGTGGGGTGGTGATGCGACATCGGTGGGCGATGTGGATGGCGGCTTTGGCGCCAACTTCCTGCCGCCCGCGCTGTTCGGTCCCGGTGACATACCGTTTACCGCCGAGACGCAGGACGCGGTCCCCTTCCTGACCCAGTTCACGCAGGAAGTGCGGCTGGAAAGCAATGGCGACGGGCCGGTCAGCTATCAGCTCGGCTTCTTCTATTTTGACGAAGACCTGCGCATCGACAGCACCAATTTCTCGACTCTGGGCGATCCCAACAACCCGGTGGGCGGGCCGAATATTTTCGTGCGCCAGCGCCAGTCCAGTGAAGCCTTCGGGATTTTTGGCGCGGTCACGGTCGAACTGACCGATCAGCTCAGCGTCTCCGGCGGCCTGCGCTATAATGATGACGAACGCGACTATAGCGTGGTCCGTTCGCTCGACACGCAGTTCCCCGGCTTCCTGCAGAACCCGCTGGGCACCGTGACCCGGTCAGTCAGCGATGACAATGTGACCTGGGATGCGAGCATCACTTATGCCGCCAGTGACGATGTCAATTTCTACGCCCGTATCGCCCGCGGCTATCGCGCGCCGAGCATTCAGGGCCGGATCCTGTTCCCGCCAGCAACCGCCACACCTCTGGAAGACGGGGTGACAGTCGGCGATTCAGAGACCATCCAGTCTTATGAAGCCGGTGTGAAAGCCACCATCCTCGACGGACGCGGCCGGATCAATTTCAACGGCTTCCTCTATAATCTGAACGACGCGCAACTCACGGCTGTCGGTGGCGGCGTCAATGCCAACCGCCTGATCAACGCCGACAATGTCCGCGGCTATGGCTTCGAAATGGATGCCGAATTCAAGCCGATTCCGGAATTGCTGCTGAGCGCTAGCCTCAGCTACAATAATACGGAGATTCAGGATAACGGCCTGACCACGGCGGCCTGTGGCGCAACCCGGGTCGATACCTTCCCGGATGTGTCGCTCTGTACGATCCTCGATCCGATCGTGGTCGCGGCGGCGCCATTCTCGGCTGCCATCGTCAATATTGACGGCAACAGCCTGCCGCAAAGCCCGCGCTGGATCGCCAACTGGACGGCCCGCTACGGCTTCCCGGTCGGCGATGGCGAAGTCTATGCCTATACCGACTGGTCCTACCGCTCGAAGATCAACTTCTTCCTCTATGAGTCGGTCGAATTCCAGGATGGCGGTCAGCTCGAAGGCGGCCTGCGCATCGGGTACCAGACCGACAGCTATGATTTTGCCGCCTTTGTCCGGAACATCACCAATGATGAATCGGCCGTCGGCGGCATCGACTTCAACAACCTCACCGGCTTCGTCAACGAGCCGCGCATCTGGGGCATTGAAGCCGGCTTCAAATTCTAGGCGAGGTCATAGATTTCAGAATCACCGTACCCCCGCGCAGGCGGGGGCCCATCTCCGAATGTCCCGTATAAAGGCCAGCGGGGCAAATTTGTCCTGCCAGAAAGTCTAGTGATTCCATCTCGCGAGCATCAAGTCTCGCCGGC
>JBCBZY010000386.1:0-2104 GCA_039815115.1 Pseudomonadota bacterium
ACAAATCACTGCTCCAACAAGTGATGTGACAGGAGATGCCGGATGGCTGACGGAAAATCGAAAAGCAATATGCCGCCCTTGTCCCTGCACGTCCCTGAACCCAAATTCCGCCCCGGTGATACGGTCGACTATAGCGACCTCGAGATTCCGAAAGCTGGTAAGCAGGCGAGGCCAGATACTAATACCGAACCGAAAGCCATGCGGGACATGGTCTATGACATGATCCGCGTGCTGGATGATGACTACAAGGCGGTCGGCCCTTGGGATCCGCGGCTGGATGATGACAAATTGCTCGAGATGCTGCGGACCATGGCACAGGTGCGGGCCTTTGATGACCGGCTGCATCGCCAGCAGCGCCAGGGCAAGACCAGCTTCTATATGAAGTGCACGGGTGAGGAAGCGACATCTGTTGCGGCGACTATGGCGCTCGACAAGGAAGACATGTGCTTCCCCAGTTATCGCCAGCAGGGCATATTATTTGCACGCGGCTATCCGATGGTCGAAATGGTCAACCAGATTTTCTCCAATCGCGAGGACAAGCTGAAAGGCCGCCAGTTGCCGATCATGTACAGTTCACGCGAACTTAACTTCTTCACAGTTTCCGGAAATCTGACTACCCAATATCCGCAGGCCGTGGGCTGGGCCATGGCAAGCGCCTCCAAGGGTGATGACAGGATCGCGGCGGTCTGGTGCGGGGAGGGATCAACCGCTGAAGGCGATTTTCACGCGGCAATGACCTTCGCGGCCGTCTATAATGCCCCGGTGATCATGAATGTGATCAACAACCAGTGGGCGATTTCTTCCTTCTCAGGCTTTGCAGGTGCGGAGCGGACCACATTTGCAGCCCGGGCAGCGGGATATGGCATTGCCGGCCTGCGGGTCGATGGGAATGACCCGCTGGCGGTCTACGCCGCTACCCAGTGGGCGGCCGAGCGCGCCCGAACCAATCAGGGGCCGACCCTGATCGAGCATTTCACCTATCGGGCCGATGCGCACAGCACGTCCGATGACCCAACCGCCTATCGCAGCGCGCAGGAACGGGAAGAATGGCCGCTGGGCGATCCGATCATGCGGCTCAAGCGGCACCTGATCCATCGCGGGGTGTGGAGCCTCGAGCAGCAGGAAGAGCTGGACCGTCAATGTGTCGATGCGGTGAAGGAAGCCGTCAAGGAAGCCGCCAAGAACGGCATTCTCGGCCACGGTCTGCACCAGCCTTTCGAAACCATGTTCCAGGACGTGTTCGAGGAAATGCCCTGGCACCTCGAGGAACAGCGGGTTCAGGCGGACAAGGAAAGAGCAATTAAATGGCCCGACGCGGAGGCACCTGAACAGTGACTACGATGAACATGATAGAGGCGATCAATTCGGGCCTCGACAACATGATGGAGCGCGACGACAATGTCGTCATCCTCGGCGAGGATGTCGGTTATTTTGGTGGCGTTTTCCGGGCGACTGCCGGTTTGCAGGAAAAATATGGCAAGACGCGCTGCTTTGACTCGCCGATTTCCGAATGCGGGATTATCGGCGCGGCAGTCGGGATGGGCGCCTATGGCCTGCGGCCGGTTCCGGAAATCCAGTTTGCGGATTACATCTATCCAGGCATGGATCAGCTGATCTCCGAAGCCGCCCGGTTGCGCTATCGCTCGGCGGGTGACTTTATTGCCCCGATGACTGTGCGGTCGCCTTTCGGTGGCGGGATTTTCGGTGGGCAAACACACAGCCAGTCACCGGAAGCGATGTTCACTCACGTGTCCGGGCTGAAAACGGTTATCCCTTCCACGCCTTATGACGCGAAAGGTCTTTTGATTTCGGCCATCGAGGATAATGACCCGGTGCTGTTTTTCGAACCGAAGCGGATCTATAATGGCCCATTCACCGGCTATTATGACAAGCCGGTCGAGCCCTGGTCCAAATTTGCCGCGTCGGAAGTACCGGACGATTATTACAAGATCCCGCTCGGCAAGGCGAATATTGTCCGGGCAGGGGAAGAGGTCACGGTGCTGGCTTATGGCACGATGGTCCATGTCGCTGCCGCCGTGGTCGCAGAGCATGATGTCGATGCCGAGATTATCGATCTGCGTACACTGGTCCCGCTCGACATCGA
>JBCBZY010000382.1:0-2242 GCA_039815115.1 Pseudomonadota bacterium
AGTCGCTCCCCCCGCTCCGCCGCTGGGATGCCCGTCTGCTGCAGCACCAGCTTAATATTGTCCTGGACGCTGAGGTGACGAAACACGCTGGGCTCCTGGGCTAGGTAGACAACGCCCAGTCGAGCCCCGGATCGCGCGCCCGGATTTGACTGGCGGACGGTTTTGCCCGGCGATACGTCGAATGCGGTATGGCAGCAGACCTTGCCCTTTTCCCGGGTACCAGCACTGATCAACCCGGACTCCGGCTATGTGATGAATGCCAACAACACGCCCTACACGGCAGCAGGACCTGGCGACGAGCTCAGTCCCGATAACTATTCGCCGCTCATGGGTATCGAGAATGACGAGACCAACCGCTCACTCCGTTCCATCGTCCTGTTCGAGGAAGCCATCGCAAACGGCGGCAAGATTGGCGAGGCAGAGATCCGCCGGATCAAATATGACACCGGTTATGAACAGGCCGGCTATGCGAAGGACTGGATGGACAGGATAGCGGCTCTTGATCTGGAGGACGGCAGTGATCTTGGAAAGGCTCAGGCGCTGCTGGCCGAGTGGGACTGGGATCTGGACGGGGAGGGCTCTGCCGATGCCTTGGCGCTTATGGTTCTGCGGCCTGCGAACAAGGCCCATTACCAGCGCGGGGAAATACCCGATGCAGAGGAAATATTGCGGGAGACTGTCGATCACCTGACGAAATATTTCGACCGGATCGACCCACCGATGAAAGACGTGCTGCGCTTGCGTCAGGGCGATGTCGACCTGCCACTCGATGGCGGTAATGACACGATCCGTGCGTCAACTTTGTGGGACGTGGAAGATGATGGCCGGCTGTCCGTCCGTCATGGCGACAGCTTCATCATGTTTGTCGAATGGGACAGGGACGGCAATGTGGCCTCCCGATCGATCCAGCCGTTCGGTGCTGCAACCACCCGGCCCGACAGCCCGCATTTTACCGACCAGATGCAGCTATTCGTCGATCACAAGCTGAAACCGGTGCATTTTGACCCTGCGGAACTGGAAAAGCACAAGAGCAGTGACAAGCTTGTCGGAACCGGCAAGTAAGTCGTGATGAATTGTTGTTTTTGTGCGGTGTCGACCTAGTCGTCGAACCCGACAAAGACAGATGCCTCTTCGATGGGTTTTCGCGTTGAGATCACGCTGTTGGCGGGAAAACTCTCGTCTGGCCAGCCCAGGGCAATGCTCTTCATGATCACCTGATCATCGGCAATTCCGGCATGTTCCCGCACGACGGGTGATTGCATGATACCCTGGCTGTTGATGACCGTGCCCAGTCCGCGCGACCACGCCGCATTGACCAGCGCTGTTGCCACTGCCCCGCAGTCAAACGGTGTGTCATCGCTGCCATCCAGCACGCGGTCATAGGTGATGATCACGCAAACCGGTGCATCGAACTGGCGAAATCCGCGCATAACCCAGTCCTGCCGCGCTTCCTTGTCATCACGCGCGATTTCCATCGCTGAGAATAGTTGCTTGGCCACTCCAATCTGCCGGTCCCGGTGCTGTCCCGCAAAGGCCTCACCGGTCCGAAATTCGCGAGATTGCGGCACGCCCGCCAGCATGCGCTCGGTATTGCCTGCCCGGATTTTCTCCAGCGGCTCACCGGTAATGACATAGAAACTCCACGGCTGTGTATTCATCGATGACGGCGCACGCATGGCCAGTCCGATAATCTCTTCGATCAGTTCCCGCGGTACCGGATCTGGCTTGTATCCGCGAATGCTTCGGCGACCGAGGATGACTTCGTCAAATTGCATTTGGTGCTCCGTTCATGTGATCCGGGACCGCTAGCGCAGGAACAGATGTTTGGAAAGCTTGATGATCAAGACCGCAATATCCCGAGAGCGGACATTGGCAAGTGACTCAGACACTGCTCAGTTTGATCTGACCGGATTGTGGATTGGCACCATTCCGAATCCGCGAAGCGTTGATTTTATGCGGTCTGTCACGCCAGATTATAGTCACTCAGGCCAAGCCAGGGTTCCCTGCTATCATGCCACGAGGGATATGGGGTCAGATCGTCACTGCTCGGAAAACTGGTCACGGTCTTTGTCTGGAACAGCTCGCGCAATATTATGTCTTCGCTAAGCGGGGTGCTTTGTTGGGCTTGCAATGCCTGTGCAGAGATGTTGTCAAATTGGGCGGGAGCATGGAGCGCGACCTGTTGTGGCAGACCGTCGGACAGGCTGATGCCATCATACCAGAGCGGCGCGGTGAGCGCGAT
>JBCBZY010000211.1:0-5176 GCA_039815115.1 Pseudomonadota bacterium
GCCATCAATCCGATGGGCAAAGTTCCGGCGATTGTACATGACGGCAAGGTGGTCACCGAATGCGCAGCGATTTGTGCCTATCTGGCCGATGCCTTTCCGGAAGCCGGACTGGCACCGACGGCAGCGGAGCGCGCCGATTATTATCGCTGGCTATTCTTTACCGCTGGCCCCGTCGAACAAGCGATCACCGACAGGAACTTTGGATTTGAACCGACCGCCGAGCAGGAACGCATGGCAGGCTATGGCAATTATGCCCGAGTGATCGAAACGCTGGAAAAAGCCCTGAGTGATCGCAGCTATATCTGCGGAGACCGTTTTACGATGGCTGACGTTTACGTCGGATCGCAGGTCGATTGGGGTCTGCAATTCGGGACCTTCCCGGACACCGAGATTTTCAATTCCTATGCCGAGAGACTGAGGGAACGCGAAAACTACAAGGCCTCCAAGGCCGTGGACATGGCACTGATGCCCGACGAAGCATCAGCATAACCGATCAGTTTCCGCCTACTGAGACATTTTTTCGATAATAATTTCGAGGCGCTGTAACCAAACGCCCCTGCCCGTCGAAGTTCCTTGTGAGACCAGCGAGCCCCCACTCGCTGCAACCCAAGGAAGGACGACATCATGATCAGAACATTCGCATGGACCGCTGCTACCCTTATGGCACTGACCGGAGCGCCCGCACTCGCGGACGACTCTGCCATCGATACACACAGCATGATGGAAGCCGCTGCTCCCCCAACGCACAACGCGACCAGCCTTCCTGTCTCCGGCTTTGATCTGGCAGCCCTGAGTGGCCAGCAAAGCCTCCAATTCATGGCAACTCCGGAAAGCGATTATCAGCCCGGCTACCGCATCCGGGAAACGGCAGCACCAGCGCAAGCCAGCAATCCCGGCATCGCAAGCCTGATCGTTCCGGAAGAATTTGCCTACCGATCCACCGCCCAGGACAGCGGCGTCGATGCGCTGGTGCCAGGCCAGTTCCTCAGCACCTCCGTGCGCGACGACCTGCAGTCGGACACCGGTCCAGCCGCCTGGGACAAGTCCTCGGTTGGCCTGCGCCTCCCTTTCTAGATTACTCCCCCGATCTTTCAGCCCTCTCTCTCATCCTCGTAAGCTGAAAGAAAACTGGCCAGATGGACATGTTCCATCTGGCCTTTTTTTTGAGCGCCGGTCGCGCGGAGCTTTCGACCGGTAAAGGCCGGACGGCTTCAGTTATTCGCCGGTCCCGCCATATTGCACGCGCCAGGCTTCGAGGTCTCTTTCATATTCCTCAAAGGCCGCATAAAAGTCGTTGAAAGGCTTCTCCAGCTGCACAAGCGCATCCGCGCCAAATGCCGTCAGGTCATCGGATTTCGTGATGATCGCCCGCTGACTGACTTCGACAGCCTGATCGCAAAAAGGCCGACGCAACGGCGAAAAGGACCAGTAGTTGTAGAGCCGCGTCATGTGACGATCATGGGCGGTCTTGTACCCGTTCCCGAGATCCCGGCGGAACTTGCGGATGATCGCGTTATTGGCGTTGCGCAGGAAGCTTTTGTTATTGGTGATGAACGCGTTGTAGTCGTCCACCAGCCGCTCATATTGCGGCGCCGTGCAGCTCAGTGCGGCGACATTCAAGGCCGCGCGGACGTGCCACAATGTCTGTAGCGGACCGATATCCCGATTGATCGTCTGGCGCAGTCCGTCCGATCTCATAGCGGGTACAATGGTTGTTGCAGATGCGCCAAAAGGCGGCGTCGGCGCGCGCGGGGTATATTGCGGCTGAACAACTGCTGCAGGCGGCGGTGGTGGTGGCGGTGCGACCTGCTGACAGGCCGCCAGAACCGCCAGAGAACCGGCGGCAATGATCAGGCGTAACTTGCGAAAACGGGGCTGCATACTCTTCTCCCAGAACACGATTTTTCCCTCCTATGGGTCAGGATTCTCGTTGTCCAGCCAATACAAGGCCGAATCGGTCAACCGCCCAAAAGAAAAGCCCGGCGGTTTCCCACCGGGCTTTCCGAATGTCCTTATCAACCGCAATCGGCGGCGATGTTCAGCCTATTCCTGGCTGCCCATGAAGCTGAGCAGGAACTGGAACATGTTGATGAAGTCCAGATACAGGCTCAGAGCGCTGAGAACGACGGTCTTGCCGACCATGTCGGTTCCGGCGACATAGGCATACATGCTCTTGATCCGCTGCGTGTCATAAGCAGTCAGACCAGCGAAGACCAGTACACCGATGGCGCTGATCACCAGATGCATCATGCTGGACTGCAGGAAGATGTTGATCACCATCGCGACCAGCAGGCCGATAACACCCATGATCAGGAAGCTGCCCCAGCCGGAAAGGTCCTTCTTGGTCGTGTAGCCATACAGGCTCAGCCCCAGAAACGCCGCGGAGGTCGCAAAGAATGTCTGCGCGATCGATGTACCTGTATAGACCAGGAAGATCGTCGACATGGAGAGGCCCATCAAGGTTGCGAAACCCCAGAACATGGCCTGCAAGGTAGTGGTCGAAAATTTGTTCTGACCAAAGCTCATCGCGAACACGATCGCCAGCGGGGACAGGATGATCAGCCATTTCAGCGGTCCGCCGCCGAACATGATCTCGGCTGCCATGCCCGAGCTTGCAAAAAGCATGGCCACAATGCCGGTCAGCAATACGCCGCTCGCCATGTAGTTGTAGACCTTGAGCATGTAGGAACGCAGGCCGGCGTCATAGGCGACGTCCGACTGGGTCGTTGTCGTGCCCATTTGCGCACCCCGGATTGTTGTTCTTGGATCTGGCCAGTTAGCCATGACAGTCATACTCCTCAATGATTGAGCCCCTATTTGGCCCGGTTAGCTATAATATCGGTTGATTCCGCAAATTTTTCAAGAGAAACCGCATGAATTCGCAAGAAAACATCCTTCCTGCCTGATAGATAGTATCTATCGAATCGCGCATAATCTTTTGTTAACCAATATGGAAATCGCTGATGGCCCAATCCGCACCTGACATTACCTTGTACGAATATGGCCCGTCGCGATCCGCCCGTTGCCGCTGGACGTTGCTGGAAGCCGGTTTGCCGTTCACGTCCGTGGATGAAGGCCCTTCGCTCGTGGGCAGTGATCGGCTCAAACCGTTTCATCCGCTCAAGAAGGTCCCGGCGGCTGAAATCAACGGGAAGCCCCTGTTTGAATCCGCCGCCATCTGTACCGCGATTGCCGATCTGGTGCCCGATCTTGATCTCGTTGGCCCGTCCGGCAGCTGGGCCCGGGCGGAACATGACCAGTGGGTCAGCTTCACCCTGTCCGAAATGGAATGCTGGGTCTGGAACACCGACATGAACAGCCGGGTCCTGCCGGAAGACAAGCGGATCAGTGCGCATTTGCGACAAAATGGCTCCCTGTTCCGGCGCGGCGCGCGCGTCATGAACGCGTATCTGGAAGATCGGGACTATCTTGTCGAAAACCGGTTCACTATTACCGACATCATTGCCAGCTTCGCCGTGAAATGGGGACAGAGCCAAGGGTTGATCGACGATTTTGGCCAATTGCAGTCCTATCTGGAACGGCTGGGCACCCGTCCCCACTGCACGCTCCACTTGATCGGAAACTTTCAGTCCTGATCCACATTGTTCCCGCTAGCGAAAGCGGGCAACGAGATTCTCGGCAGCCGCCGTCACATCCCGCCAAGTCAGGTCAAAGGCGCTGTCATCACCATAATAGGGATCGGCCACATCTTCTCCCGCCCTGCCCTTCACATGGTCGAGCAACAGTGTCAGTTCGGCGGTGGCGTCTTTGGGCTCGATGGTCCGCAGATCTGACAGGTTCTGGCCATCAAGGGCGATGATATGATCGAAATCGCGAAAATCGGATGTGCGCACCTGTCGGGCGCGCAGATGGCTGGCCTCAACCCCGTTGCGCGCAGCCACGGCTACGGCCCGGTCATCTGGCGGACGACCTGCGTGCCAGTCCGCCGTCCCGGCGGAATCCACGATCATTGCGACACCATTGCGCGCGCCCGCATCACGCAAGGCGGCTTCTGCCAGCGGTGACCGGCAGATATTGCCGAGACATACGAAAAGAACCGAAACTGTCATCTACGCAAACTACCCAATACTTGCCCCTGTCATTGTGTCGCCCGTCACAGATCTCCGATCAGTCAGCGACCTTGTACTTCTGCAACGCAAACACGCCGCAGGCAATCCGCCCGCCGCTATCTCCCGAAGGATCGGTGACCAGATCGTCAGGGCCCTCATGCACGACAAAGGCCGCCCCGTCTTCATCGAGAAGAGCATTGGCGCCGTCTTTCAACGTGGTGCCCTCGATGGTGCTTTCCAGCATTCCGGTGCCGTCAGGGCCGATGTCCAGATTGACGAAATCTCCCTTGTGCGCGCCCTCGGGATTGTCAAAACCATGCTGCTTGCCTTCCGGATTCCAGTGCCCGCCAGCTGATTTGAAGTCCGGACCATCACACTGGCCAATCGCATGAATATGGACCCCCTTGGCACCCGGCGCGAAGCCGGTCGCGTCAATCCGTACGATCAGTCCGCCATCGCCCTCCGCCACGATAACTTCGCCATGGGAGGTGCCATCAGCTGCGGTGAGCTGAGCCCGGGCAATGCTGTCCGCGCCGATTTCCATCTCTTCCTCCGCTGAACCGCATGATCCCAGCGCCAAGGCACCGAGCAATATCAGCGATGATTTCGCGCTTGGGCCAAACATTGTATTTCTCCTGGTTCCCCTGACAGTTTCTTGGTGATACCAGTGATTTTCCCGGCTTCAAACAGTTAGTTGGAACAGTGTCAAAATCAAACATCCGCCCCAGCCGGCCATGACAGTCAGCCGCTATCTCATCGCTCTGGGTTCAAACCAGCGCCATACTGCCATCGGATCGCCAAATTTGGTCATCACGGCTGCGGTCAGCCAGTTGAAACAGAATGGACTGGCAATACAGGCGACATCCCGGATTATCCGTTCCCGTCCCCTCGGCCCCTCGAGCCGATTCTACGCCAATGCTGCCCTCATTGCCCGCACCGATCTTAACCCGCCGGAACTGCTCGAACTTCTCAAAGCCACCGAAGCCGCATTTGGTGCTGACGCGCACGCCTGCGTATCGCGGTGTCGGCGATGCGGGCCACTTCAGCTGTGCTGGCATCGCGCAACGATTTCCCTAGCTCCGCCTCGGCAGCCTCGCACTCCAGGC
>JBCBZY010000308.1:0-3410 GCA_039815115.1 Pseudomonadota bacterium
CATTGCCGGGCAGCACAAATCAGGTTTCGCGCTGTTCCGCAACCAATCTCGAGTACCCGTCCACCGGGGGGAGGTGCCAGGTCCCGGATCAGCTGATCACGGCCAAGAAGATAATATTTGCGAGTGACATCATATAAGCCGCTCTGGCTGCGATAAACTCGGTCCATCAGGCGGGCGTGACGCTCGCTCTCCCTGGTACGGGCAATGTCGTTCGCCAGGCTCATTTCAGCAGATACAGATGCATGCCGCCATAAATGGCTGAACGGTCCTGCCTGGTCAGCTCACGTGATTGCGTTTCGGCATAATGCCAGCGGTCCAGCAGGTTTTCCGACACTCGGCCCGGCAAAAGAGACGGCTCGGCGGCCGTCCGGAAAAGCACCCGTGCGCCTGGTTTTGCGGTTCGCGTGATTTCGCTCCACAAGCTGTTCAGCTGTCCATCTGTCATCCAGTCCTGAGCATCGAGCAAGACATAGCGGTCCTTGGAAACGGCATTCTGACTGCCGAGAAACTCGATGAAATTCTGATGACGCACCTCGATTTTGTGCGCCTGCTCTCTCAGCCAGGGAAAGCTTCCGGCTTCTAGATAGGGTGGAACCGAGCCGCTATTCGCACTTTGGTAAGCCCGTCCAAAAGCCTGCTGGGCGAAATAATTTTCCGACAGATCAAAATCACAGGCGAGTTTGCGGGTACGTTCGTACAGGACATCAGCCATGTGCCGATCTCCAGCCAGCGCACGATATTGAGCCGGAGGAATGCCGAGGCCAAATAGCGATGCCGGGCTGGAACACAGGGCGCGAAGGATCCGCCCTTGAAACAGCGGACCGATATGCCGGTCGAACAGGGCGATCTGCTCTTCCCGGGTTTTTGCCTGCATCAAAACGGAAGGCCGTGCTCCGCCCAGGCGCCCCAGGACATGGACCAGCCCGATGAAATTGCCGAGCAAGCCCTTGCGGTAGAAGCCAGTGACGAATCCGTTGACCCGGCGACGGCCGAAATGGTCGCGGGATTCCCAGTAATTTCGCGTTTCGGGATCAAGAAACGGGACAAGTTTTTCCTGATAGATTTTCAGATTCTCCCGTTGGTTCGCTGCACCGAAGAGACTGAAAAAATCAGCTTGGTCTTCAAGTCTTTTTGCGGCCGTGACCTTGAGGTTATTTAGCGCAATATGCGCACGGTTAAGATCCAGGGCGGTGATTTTCGCGGGTTTGTCGCGCAAATAGGACAAGGCGTTACAGCCACCGCTGGCAATGGTGACAATGTGTGAGTCTGGCTTGATAGACAATGCTTCCATGTCGACCACCGGGTCTTCCCAGATCTGGGGATAGACCAGCCCGCGGAAGAGCAAGGCGAAACTGCGCTCCAGCAAGCTCTCTCTCTTGCTGCTTCCATGCTGCAATATGGCGTCGTTCAAAATGGCTGACTGTTTAACCTGTCCGGCGATCTGGGTCATGCGTCCTCCCGGTGTTACAAGGGCAGGGTCGCACTTATGCTGTTCCGGTGACGGTGCCATGACCGATTGGCTACAGGAATGTGTCGGTCCGTCTGTTCAGCCTGGCAAAGACGGACAAACAGGGCAGATATTCAGCTTTCTGCCTCGCGGGCCACTTGCCGCCAGCCGATGTCGCGGCGACAGAAACCGGTATCAAAGTCAATCTTGCCGACAGCAGCATAAGTCGCCGACTGCGCTTCCGTGGTATTGTGGCCGGTAGCGGTTACGTTGAGCACGCGCCCGCCGCTGGCGATCAGCTTCCCGTCGACCTCGGCGGTTCCGGCATGGAAAATCTTTATCGCTCCGGATCCGGATTCGCCCCGCTCCGCCCTGGCGAGATTGCGGATCTGGCCGCCTTTGTCCGGGGAACCGGGATAGCCATTGGCCGCCATCACCACCGTCAGCGCCGTGTCATCGGAAAATTCCGGCTGACCGTAGCCGGACAGTTCGCCTTTTGCTGTCGCCAGCATCAGCCGGGCCAGATCGGATTGCAGCCGCATCATCAGCACCTGGCATTCCGGATCTCCGAACCGCGCATTATACTCAATCAGTTGTGGCCCCTTTTCGGTCAGCATGAGACCGGCGAAAAGGACACCGCTATAAGGCATGCCTTCGCTGGCAAGTGCATCGACAGTCGGCTGGATGATGGTGTCGAGCACTTCCTGCTGCAGCGCATCTGTCAGCACCGGGGCCGGGCTGTAGGCACCCATGCCGCCAGTATTCGGCCCGACATCGCCTTCACCCACACGCTTGTGATCCTGGGCGGTCCCGAAGGGCATCACGGTTTCACCATCAGTAATGGCAAAGAAACTGGCTTCCTCACCGGTCAAAAATTCCTCGATAACAACTTCGGCTCCGGCATCGCCAAATCCGCCGTCAAACATCACTGCGATGGCTTCCTCGGCCTGTTCGCGGGTCTCTGCAATGATAACGCCCTTGCCGGCGGCAAGTCCGTCGGCCTTGATCACAACTGGAATGGAAAACCCGTCCAGCGCCGCCCTGGCATCAGCGGCATTGGTCGTGCGAACATAAGCGGCAGTGGGAATATCGGCACGGGCGCACAGATCCTTGGTGAATCCTTTGGATCCTTCCAGCTGGGCCGGCGCCTTGTTGGGTCCGAAGACAGCGATATTTGCCTCGCGCAAGCTGTCAGCCAGACCATCTACCAGCGGCGCTTCCGGTCCAACAACCACCAGAGTAATGTTTCGTGTTCGGCAAAAGGCGACAACGGATTCATGGTCGGAAACATCCAGCGATATGCATTCGGCATCATGCGCAATGCCCGGATTGCCGGGTGCGGCATAAAATTTCTCGACCGTCGGGGATTGCGCGAGCTTCCATGCCAAGGCATGTTCCCGGCCACCAGACCCGAGCAACAGGATATTCATGAACGATTCCCTCTCATTGGATGCGAAGCTGTTAGCCGAGAGCGGCAGCGGCGACAATGCCCCGCCGCTGACTGTGTCCGAAATTTCCGGCGCACTGAAACGGGTGGTCGAGGACCGCTTCGGCTATGTGCGCGTAAGGGGCGAGATTTCGGGGTTCAAACGGGCTGCATCCGGGCATGTCTACCTGACGCTGAAGGACGACAAGGCGGTGCTCGACGGAGTGATGTGGAAAGGCAATGCCGCGCGGCTGGGCTTTGCGGCGGAGGACGGGATCGAAGTAGTCGTCTCCGGTAAGCTCACAACCTACCCGGGCCGCTCCAAATATCAGGTTGTCATCGACAAGATGGAACTCGCCGGCGAAGGCGCTCTGATGCAGCTCTTCGAGAAGCTGAAGGCCCGATTGCAGTCTGAAGGACTTTTTGACCGTGACCGCAAGCGGCCTACACCCTTCCTGCCGCAGACTATCGGTGTCGTGACGTCCCCGACAGGCTCGGTGATCCGTGATATTTTGCACCGTTTGTCCGACCGTTGCC
>JBCBZY010000294.1:0-3731 GCA_039815115.1 Pseudomonadota bacterium
ATCTTCTGTTA
The DNA here is from genome assembly GCA_039815115.1 of Pseudomonadota bacterium. Lineage (GTDB taxonomy): Bacteria > Pseudomonadota > Alphaproteobacteria > Sphingomonadales > Sphingomonadaceae > Parasphingorhabdus. The sequence goes on from JBCBZY010000294.1 coordinate 12, forward strand.
AGCCTATTCTGGCGGAAGTTGAGGGGAAAATCATGAATAAATCCAAACTTTTGATTGCTAGTGCTGCACTCGTGGCCGTGCCACTGGCAATTGTACCGGCGAACGCTCTCACGATTGTGCTGAACAATCAGGGCGGCGTTGAACAGGGCACCGGTGCATTTAATGCCTTTAGTGCTGCCGCGCGTTTCTGGGAAAGCGTCATCACCAATGACGTGACCGTTAATCTGAACGTAGGCTTTTCCGCACTAGATCCGGGCGTACTGGCACAGGCAGGCAGTACCCGGACGATCAACACCGTCAACGAATATGTCGATGCGCTGGGAGCAACCGGTAACACCAATCTCGACGCAGTTCTGGTTACACCGGATCTGATTGACTCCACATCACGGTTTGCCGCCCCGGGCGACAAGGCAATCAAGGCCATCACTTCAGGCCCCGATGCTGACGGCACTGGTGTAGCCAATCCGCTTGTCCGTCAATTTGACGACACCGGAAGCACGGTCAACACCTTCCTGGCGCTCAACACCTCGGTCGCCAAGGCAGTCGGCCTTCTGGGCAATGACGGCAGCGCTGATGCGACGATCACGTTCAGCAATCAGTTCGCTTTCGATGCCAATCCTACAGATGGTATCGATGCCGGCGCATTTGACTTTGTCGGCATCGCCATCCACGAAATGGGGCATGCCCTTGGCTTTGTTTCCGGCGTTGACACGTTTGATGTCGTTGCCGGGCTGGATCTCCCGAACAATCTCACTGACGACAATGCCGTTTTCTCCGGCTGGGATCTGTTCCGCTACAGCGCAGAAAGCACAGCACTTGGCGGTCTTGATCTCGCCGTCGGCGGTCATGAAGACCCGAATACAGCCTCCTATTTCTCGATCGATGGTGGCTTGACCAACTTTGGTGGCGATGCCTTCTTCTCGACCGGCAGCTTCGTCGGTGACGGACGTCAGGCAAGTCACTGGAGAGACGTGGGATTTGGCGAAGAACAGCGCGGGATCATGGATCCGACATTCGGACGCAATCAGGAAGGTATCATTACCAACCTCGATCTCGCCGCGTTTGATGCCTTTGGCTGGAACATCAATTATGATGTTCTTGCAAATCGGGATCAGGTCTTCCGGACCCGCGACCTCAATGTCTCGGCTGTTCCGGAACCGGCGAGCTGGGCAATGATGATCGGCGGCTTTGGCCTGATCGGCGGTGCGATGCGTCGTCGCCGCAAGATGACCACAAAGGTCAGCTACGCCTGATCTGATCCAGGCAAGTTATCGAAAAACCCGCTGGCGCGAGTCGGCGGGTTTTTTGATTCATCTATTCAGATGGTTAAGCCTATTTTCAGCAATTCAGGCTATGGCCACTGCTTCTTTGTGCAGCGCAATGAAATAGGCTACAGCGTCTGCATCATGTTCGACCCGGCGAGACCATTGCAATGACAATTTTTTCCCGTCGCATGATGTCCCAGCTGACCTGGGTGGCCGGATCCTACGGCGCGGCGCAGATTTTGCGCCTCTTCACCAATGTCATTCTCGCTCGCCTGCTGGCGCCCCAGTTGTTCGGCATGATGGTGATCGTCAACACGCTCAGGACCGGCATCGAATTGCTCTCGGATATTGGCATTGGCCAGAATATCGTCAGCAACCGCAATGGCGACAAGCCCGACTTTTACAACAGCGCGTGGACAATCCAGATCATACGCGGCATCCTGCTGTTCGGCATCGCGCTTTTGCTCGCGAACCCGATTGCCGATTTCTACGAAAGCCGCGAGCTGGTCGAAATCATTCCCATTGTCGCAATTGTATTCCTGCTCACCGGCTTTCAATCGCCCTCTCGCTATATTTTGCAGAAGCGCCAGGAAGTGAAGACGCTCGCCTATTTTGATGTCTTCACCGGCGTTGTCACCGCGGTCGTACATATCGCACTGGCACTCTATTCCCCGACCATATGGGCGCTGGTGGTCGGCCTTGTCCTGTCCACGGCCATCTGTTCCGCGGCCAGCTTTTTCCTGATCGACTATCGCACCCATCGCATCGCCGTCCACAAGGAACATTTGAAGGCGATCATCTCGTTTGGCAAATGGGTATTCGCCTCTTCCATCGTTTTCTTCCTCGCGATGAATTTCGACCGCCTCTATTTCGCCAAGGAAATTCCCTTTGCCTTGCTCGGCATCTACGGGATTGCCCGGACCTTTTCCGACATGATTGCCCTGCTTGCCCAGCGTGTGGGTAACATGATGGTCTTTCCCAAAGTGGCAGGCTTCGCCAGGGAACGGTCGGAATTGCGGCCAGCCATTTCGGGTCTGCGCAAGAAAGCCCTGCTCGCCGCTGCGCTGGGCCTGTCGCTGATCGTCGCAGTATCGGACGTGATCATCGTCCTGCTCTATGATGACCGCTATCTCGCCGCCGCCTTTTTCCTGCCGATCTTGATGGCGGGCACCTGGTTCTCCATCCTCTCGACCATCGGCGAGTCCTGCATGCTCGGTATCGGCAAATCCGTGCACACCGCGCAGGCCAATCTTGCCAAGCTCGTCTGGCTGGTGATCGCCGTTCCACTGGCGCTGACCTGGTACGGCTTTGTCGCCGCCCTGTGCGTGATCGCGATTGCCGATCTGTTCCGCTATATCTCGCTGGCCGTGTCCCAGTGGATGGAAGGCCTGTCCTTTCTCCGTCAGGATATTGTGCTGCTGATACTTTTCGTGCTGCTGATTGCGGGATGGCGACTGGTGCTCGTCCAGCTGGGCCTGGTTGCAGATTTCGAAACCTGGATCGGCTATTACGGGAGTAGTGATCATGGCTGATCCGCAAGCAGCGCCCCCGGAAGCAGAATTCGGAGTACCGAGAACCGCAGCTATCATCATAGGCCGTAACGAGGGAAAACGTCTGATCCGCTGCCTCGAGTCCCTGCAACCTTCCCGTACGCCGATGGTATATGTCGACTCTGCTTCTTCCGACGGCAGCCCGGAAGCTGCCGCAGAGCGCGGCGCGCTAGTCCATGATCTCGACCTTGACAAACCGTTCACGGCCGCCCGGGCACGCAATGAAGGGGTGGAGAAACTGGGAGCGCTCGAGGCACAACCCGAATATGTGCTGTTTGTCGATGGCGACTGTGAAGTGGAATCTGGCTGGATGGATGCCGCTGTCCGGTTTCTCGACGATCGCCCTGACGTCGCCGCGGTATGTGGTCGCCGCCGGGAGCGCTATCCGGAAGCTTCGGTCTATAACCTGCTTTGCGATCACGAATGGAATACGCCCGTTGGCGAAGCAGCCGCATGCGGCGGTGATTCGCTCATGCGCACTGATGCCCTGACAACTGTCGGGGGCTTTGATCCGGCGATGATCGCCGGCGAAGAACCCGAGCTGTGCCACAGGTTGCGGGCAGCAGGCATGAAAATCTGGCGGCTCGATGAACCGATGACAGTTCATGATGCGGACATGCATCAGTTTCGCCAGTGGTGGCTGCGCGCAGTCCGCAGCGGCTTTGGCTATGCGCAGGTCTGGGATACGACACGGAAACGCGGCAATCCGCTCTACGGCCGGGAAATTGCGCGGGCGCTGTTCTGGGCTCTGGCCTTGCCCTTGCTGTTTGGTCTGGCCGGACTGTTCCAGCCCGTTTTATGGGCCGGACTACCCCTTGCCTATGGGCTGCAAATCATGCGCATGGCCGTCCGTTCGGGACCCGGCCATTTGTTTTCCTGGCAACAGGCTGGGCTGACGATGGCGG
>JBCBZY010000101.1:0-8892 GCA_039815115.1 Pseudomonadota bacterium
GCCGCCATCACCTCAGAAGGCGTTACCCGTTCACGCCTCAACGCTTCATCGATAAAATGGCCGTCGTGGCCAGCACATCTCTGTTGAGCGCTGCTGCATAATCATCTGGCGTGCGACGGGAAAGCCAGATGTCGTCTCCGGCCCTATAATCGCCAGTGCTGCTCTTGATGCGCAGGGCAACCATGCCTGCTTCGATCGTGGGTTGATGAATGGACTCGGTCCGGGTCAGCGCATGCGCCCCCTTGTGATCAAGGGTCGCCGCAACAGGAATTTCTTCCTGATCCGGAAGCGCCAGCAGGGCAGCGCTGTCAACACCAAGGGCATCGGCTATCCGGTTCAGCCAGTCGAGCGACAATGTCCGGGTGCCGGTTTCGAGGCGACCGATCGTCTGGGCCGTTGTCGGTGGTTCACATCGCCTGGCGACCTCATCCAGCGTAAAACCGCGGCCTTTTCTGACATCCCGAATGCGATTGATCATATCAAACTCCAACCTATATGGTTTCTTCTTTCCTACAATATCTCCAAAATGGCAAGGGGCCGTTGCGATAACGAGGAGAATTCCATGAACAAATTGCTTCCGAAATGCGATGGTCCGCGTCTGTTGGCAGAAAGGCCTGTGCCGCAGGATGGCATGAACAAGAAAAGAAGGAAGGCGGGAAAGTCAAAGAAACCGGCACGGAGTGTGACGGTCAATCTTGCAGAGTCGCCGCTCGGCTGGTTGCATACCCGCGGTCACCTGACTGATCGGCAACTGGATGCCGGAGAGAAATTGCGGGCGGACTGGGAACGTGCCCAGATGGGACCGACAGTCACCATGAACTGGTCACTTGTTCCACAGGGGCGCAACCGGAGAGCTGGCGAGCGGCATCTGGAACCGCAGATTGCGGCAAAGCAGCGCTTCGAAGCGGCACAGCACGTACTGGGCAAGGATCTCATAGATATTGCGTGGCGGGTGATCTGTGCCGGAGAGTCTGTGCCAAATGCGGAGCGACAAATGAATTGGCCGGCCCGGTCGGGCAAGATTGTGCTGAAAATTGCTCTGGACCGTCTGGCAGAATTTTACCGGTTGCCGGGCTAAACGGCTATTTCGCCTGTTCCATTGCCTCGACCTTTTCCGCAAGTTCCAGCCAGCGGATTTCTGCTGTTTCCTTCTCGGCAAGAAGGGTGGAGTTCTCTGTCGTCAGTTTCTCGAAAAGGGGCTGGTCACGGGTGTAAAGATCGGCATCGGACAGGCTGTCGGCAATGATCGACATGCGCTGTTCGATCTCCTCGATCCGCGCTGGCAGCAGATCATAGTCCCGCTGTTCTTTGTAGCTGAGTTTCCTGGCCGGCTGAGACCCGGAACCGTTGCTTTGTGCCGGTGTCTTGTCTGCTGATGGTGCGGAATTTTTTCGTTTTGCTGGTGGCTTGGCCTGGCGTTTGGCTTCCCATTCCGCATAGCCGCCGGCGACGATGTCGACTTCTCCGCTACCATCCAATCCAAGCGTGACTGTTACCGTCCTGTCCAGAAAATCCCGATCATGGCTGACGAGCAGGACAGTACCGTCATAGTCGGCAATAACTTCCTGCAGGAGGTCGAGGGTTTCGAGATCCAGATCATTGGTCGGTTCGTCAAGCACCAGCAGGTTTGACATGCGAGCAAATTCCCGGGCGAGCAGCAGGCGGGATTGCTCGCCCCCGGAGAGGGTTCCAACTTTTGCGTCGATCAGTTCGGGGGCAAACAGAAAGTCCTTGAGATAGCCTTGCACATGTTTTTTGACGCCGCGGACATCAACCCAGTCGCTGCCATCCGCCAGAACATCGCGCACGGATTTTCCCGGTTCCAGCAATTTGCGTTGCTGATCGATGAAAACACCGCTGAGCGTTTTGGCGAGTGTGACTTGCCCGCTATCGGGCACCAGTTCACCGGTCAGCATTTTTAGCAAGGTCGTTTTGCCAGCGCCATTGGCTCCGACCAGACCGATGCGATCCCCTCGCTGAATGCGCAGGGAAAAATCCCGGATGATCGTTCGCTTGTCGGGACCTTCGCCAAAAGTCTTTGAGATGTGTTCGGCGGTAATCACCGATTTTGTTCGGCTGTTATCGCTCTGGACTTTCAGGGCTGCGGTTCCGGCCGGACCAATCATCGCAGCGCGCTCAGCCCGCATTTCATAAAGTTTTTCGAGGCGCCCCTGAGTGCGTTTGCGCCGGGCGGTCACCCCGCGTTCCAGCCAATGCGCTTCCAGTTTCACCCTTGCATCCAGCTTTCGGGCCGCTTGCGCCTCGTCTGCGTGGATCTTTTCCATCCAGGCTTCATATCCACCGAAACCGACTTCCTGACGTCGCAGTGTGCCGCAGTCGAGCCAGACAGTCTGTTTGGTCAATCGGGTCAGGAAAGTCCGGTCATGGGAAATGGTGATGAAAGCCCCTTTGTATCGGCCCAGCCATTGCTCAAGCCAGTTAATCGCCCCCAGATCCAGATGATTGGTCGGCTCATCCAGCAGCAGCAGATCTGGCTCCGATGCCAGTGCCCGGCATATCGCGGCGCGTCGTTTTTCACCGCCGCTGGCCTTGTCTGCCCTGATCGAAAGATCTGTACCGAGCTGATCGGCTATCGCTTCCACATCGTGGATTGCCGGGCCCTTTTCGCCCGATACGGCAAAGTCGAGAAGGGTCTCAAATGGCGCAAAATCGGGTTCCTGTTCCAGCATGACGATATTTGTGCCGGGTTGAATCGTGCGCTGCCCCTTGTCCGCCTCAATCTGGTCAGCGAGCAGTCGAAGCAAGGTTGTCTTTCCTGCGCCATTGCGACCGATCAACGCCAGTCGATCGCGTGGCCCGACATGAATGTCGAGATCACGAAACAGCATGCCTTCCCCCTGATGGAGGAAGAGCCCTTCGTAGGAGAGAATGGGAGGTTGAGACATGTTCATGCCGGTTAGGGGTAAGATGGTCTCTGCTCAAGCCCCAATGCTGGAAAATGTCTATTTGATGGTCCGCTGGGGCACCAATGGGATTTACTACGACAGATTTGAAATGATTCCTTAACATTATTCGCTATTGAGTGAATCACCCATTCACCTGTGGTTCAAAGCTAAATGGGTAGGAGAAGCGCACGATGATGAGCAAAACCGTACTTGTTCCGCTGTTTGCGGCTTTCACCCTGGCGCTGATTTCTGCGCCAGCTGGTGCTGTTCAGAGCAACAATGAGCAAAATGCAGCCCGCGCGCAAATGCTGGCCGGCAAGGTGCAATCTATCCGCTCCATCGAAAACCGGGTTTTGCCCAAAATGTCTGGCAGTCAATATATTGGACCCGAATATGATGCGGCTTCCCAGGTGTATCGATTGAAGTTCATTCGCGAGGGGCGCGCGTCATTTTTGTGGATGTCGATGCGCGCACAGGGTCGATCTTGCGTCAGCGCCGCTGAATTTTCGGCCTACTCCGGAGCTTATTTGATCATTGTGCGTTTCTGTCATGGTGATATACCCTTTCCAAAATCAAAACAGGTTACCGGAGATTGTGCATGCGTGTTCTGATCGTTGAAGACGAACCCACTCTTGGTCAGCAGCTGAAATCCACCCTTGAAGCCAATGGTTATGCCATTGATCTGTCAACCGATGGCGAAGATGGCCATTTCATGGGTTCGACCGAGGAATATGATGCGGTGATCCTGGACCTCGGCCTGCCGGAAATTGACGGGCTGACAGTTCTGGATCGTTGGCGCAAGGAAGAGCGCAATTTCCCGGTGCTGGTTTTGACCGCGCGCGATAGCTGGTCGGACAAGGTGGCCGGACTGGATGCCGGAGCCGATGACTATCTTGCCAAGCCCTTTCAGACCGAAGAGCTAATCGCCCGGTTGCGCGCTCTTATCCGCCGTGCATCCGGCAATGCGTCCTCGGAACTGACTGCAGGGGAGGTGCGTCTGGATACCCGTTCGGGCAAGGTGACGCTGGATGGCAGTCCGGTGAAACTTACGGCGCAGGAATATAAATTGCTGTCCTATTTGATGCACCACAAGGGGAAGGTGGTGTCCCGGACCGAGTTGATCGAACATATTTACGATCAGGATTTTGACCGCGATTCCAATACGATTGAAGTTTTTGTGACACGCATCCGCAAGAAACTGGGTGCGGATGTCATTTCGACCATCCGGGGGCTGGGTTATAGTCTGGAGGATCCGGCAGGCTGAATGAGACAAGCAAAATAGATCTGCCAGCGGACGAGGCACCAGAAGCACGTTCCGGCCTGATCGGCGCCCGGACCACAGGTTCTCTCGGACGCCGGATGATCGGTATTGCGGCAGCCTGGATCGTGATCCTGCTGCTTGGCGGAGGACTGTTGCTCGACCGAGTATTGGTTAGCGCTGTGACCCGCAATTTCGACAATCAGCTCGAATATGTGCTGACCGCGATGATAGCATCAGCGGAAATTGGTCCCGATGGCGAGATATTCCTTAATCGCCCGCTTGGAGACCAGCGCTTCTATGAACCAAATAGCGGCGCCTACTGGCAGATAAGCGGTCAGGACAAGCCTGATTTTTATTCGCGTTCCCTGTGGGATCGACGGCTCGAGCCGAATTTCGACTCTAGTGATACTGATGTCTATATTACCGAGAGCAACCAGTTCTCTGACGAGCCCTTGCGGATTGTTGGGCGGACGATCATCTTGCCGGATTCCGACACCAAATGGTCGTTTCAGGTAGCATCTGCGAAAGAGAGCCTGACCGCCCAGATAGCGGAAATTCGCGCCATATTAATCAACAGTTTTCTGCTTCTCGCTCTAGGTCTGATCGGCATGGCTGCATTGCAGACGCTTTATGGTCTCTGGCCGCTGCGCAAGATCCGCAAGGCCATTTCCGAGATGCGCACCGGCCAGCAGCGACGGGTCAACGAACCGATGCCGAACGAAGTTACACCCATGGTCGAGGAACTGAACCAGCTGCTGGAGCATAATGAGAAGCAGGCAGAGGAGGCCCGGCGACATGCTGGCAATCTTGCTCATGCGCTAAAGACGCCACTGACGGTAATCATGAACAGTGCGACCGCCAAGGCCGATGACCTGGCCGATACGGTCATCCGGGAATCCGGAGTGATGCGGCGACAGGTGGATCATCATCTCGCACGGGCTCGCGCAGTCGGGCGCCGGGGCCATGCCCATAGCCGGGCCCGGGTCTGGCCGAGCCTGCAGGCCGTGGAACGGGCTGTTGGTCGGCTCTACAAACATGTCCGCATAGACATTGATGGCGATAAGGAAGTTGCGGTGTCGGTCGAGCGTCAGGATCTGGATGAAATGATCGGCAATCTGGTGGAAAATGCGGCCAAATATGGTGGCGGCAGCGTCTTTATCACCGTCGAGGCCGGGGATGACTTTGTCGACCTTCTGATCGAGGATGACGGGCGTGGCATTCCCGAAGAAGAGCGCCAGCGGATTTTTGACCGCGGTGTGCGGCTCGATACGGGCAAGCCGGGAACAGGCCTGGGGCTCGCGATTGTCAGGGATGTGGCCGAGATATACGAGGGTACGGTATCACTTGAGGAAAGTGAGGATCTCGGAGGTCTGCTGGTCAGGCTGCGTCTGCCCCGGTCTTTGCTGATCCCGTAGCGCAAAAAAAATCTCCGCGAAAGGGACGCGGAGATCTTTGTGAATTCCAGTTTGAACTTTTTGTTCAGGCGATACTGGCTTGCAGCTTTGCCTTGCGTCGCCGGCTGCGCATCGCACCGCCGATAGCTCCGAAGCCGATGATCATCATCGCCCAGGTCCCCGGTTCCGGAATGGCCGGAGGAGGAGCGACAAACGAAGCCTTGACCAGGCCCAGTTTGAAAGAGTCGTTGGAGCTGGTGAATTTCGGTCCGACGAGCCAGAAATTGCCACTATCGTTGGCAGCGTTGACCGACCGCAGAGAACTGTTGTTACCGCCACCGCCGCCGCCATTATAGTCGATCAGAGAGGGGAAGAGGCTGTTCAGTGCTGTGACGTTCTGACTGTCCAGATTGGGAACTGCTGCGTTCCACGCAAAGTTCACATCCGTAACGCCAGCGACAATATCGCTGTCATCTCCGATGAAGTTCAGGCGGAAGCTGTTAATGTCCACTGACTGATCAAATTGCAGCAGAATGAAATCCTTGCTGACACCATTGTCGGCGACATGCCCTGAAGAACTTTCGTTACGGTTGGTCACGCCCAGTCCGCTGCCATAATGTCCGAGATAGCCATCGCGGACAATATTGCTGGTGTTAATGGACCAGGCCGATGCCCGAACGTTGATCGTCATGCCGTTATCGGATGCGGAAAAAATGCGACCGTTTCCGTTTGGACCGGTCAGCGAGCTGTTTCCACCATTGAAGTCGAACACAAAAGCTGCATGCGCAGGAGCGATCGCCGTTACGGCCAAAGCACTTGCCAAAGCAAACTTTACCAGTTTCTTCATTAAATTAGCCCCTTCGGAACAATCTGATACAAAACTCCCAGAACATTCCGTCAATTCGTTGCGCGACCCACACGCAAGGCCCGAATCATTCGTTTCGAGCTGGTTAATTTATAATGAATTTTGCAGCGCAGCACAAATCATTTGTCTGGCTTGTCAACATACGGCTTGTCTCATTTTGGGTCACTTGGGTCCGGCATGACCATTTTCTACCCTGAGAACAGCTTTTAGGATGATTTTTCAATGATTTTTTCGTGATGACGAATGACCTCATCAATGATGAATCGGAGGAATTTTTCCGAAAATTCCGGATCGAGGCGGGCATCGCTGGCGAGCTGACGCAATCGGGCAATCTGTTCCTTCTCCCGCCCGGGATCTGCGGGAGGCAACTGATTCTTTGCCTTGTACTCGCCAACCGCCTGGGTGACCTTGAATCGTTCTGCCAGCATGAAGACCAGTGCCGCATCAATATTGTTGATGCTTTCCCGATAGCGTTTGAGAGTATCATCCATAGCGCGCTGACCTGACCTTGTGAATTCCTGTTGCCGGTGACCATCCCATATACCGGACCGCGGGTTTTGCAAACATCACCCTGGATTGCAGCGATTTGACTTGCGTTATCCGCTCGCCCTTGCCACATCCCCCAAAACATGAGCGCATCCATTCATCATATCGGTCGCGACAGCGCACCTTCCCTTGAACCTCTCATGACGCTTGTCGCCAACGACATGAATGCGGTGAACAGCGTGATCCTTGATCGCATGCAATCTGACATTCCGTTGATTCCGGAACTGGCAGGGCATCTGATTGCCGGGGGCGGCAAGCGCATGCGGCCGATGCTGACCCTGGCTGCGGCGAAGCTGATCGGTTATGAAGGTGAGCGACATTTCAAGCTGGCCGCTGCTGTCGAATTTATCCACACGGCGACATTGCTGCATGATGACGTGGTGGATGGTTCGGATCTGCGCCGGGGCAAGACTGCGGCAAACCTGATTTTTGGTAATCCGGCCACTGTTCTGGTCGGTGACTTCCTGTTTAGCCGGTCTTTTGAACTCATGGTCGAAGACGGATCGCTGAAAGTGCTGAAAATCCTGTCCAGCGCTTCGGCAGTCATTGCTGAAGGAGAGGTCAATCAGCTAACGGCACAGCGCAAGATCGAAACCAGCGAAGATCGTTATCTCGACATTATCGGTTCCAAAACGGCAGCTCTATTTGCAGCGGCCAGCCGGATTTCGGCGGTTGTGGCCGAACGGGATGAAGAAACAGAGCTGGCGCTCGATGCCTATGGCCGCAATATCGGCATCGCGTTTCAGCTGGTCGACGATGCAATTGATTACAGTTCGGACAGCGAGACCATGGGCAAGGATGCGGGGGATGACTTTCGCGAGGGCAAGGTGACCTTGCCGGTTATTCTGGCCTATGCACGGGGCAGCGATGAGGAACGCCGGTTCTGGAAAGATGCCATTATAGGGCACAAGACGACGGCCGAAGATCTGGCTCATGCCACCACTCTTTTGCAGAATACCGGAGCCATTGAGGACACGATTTCCCGCGCGCGACACTATGGTCAACGGGCTGTCGATGCCTTGGGTGCTTTCCCTGCAGGCAAGGCCAAAGCGGCACTGATCGAAGCAGTTGAATTTGCCATTTCGCGGGCCTATTAGCGGCTGACCGCACAAGGAAACACAAATGGCTGCCAGAATCTTCCAAAACCCCATGAACGCGATGCAGTCGGGCAAGGCTCTGACGGACAGATGGGTTTTACAGTTTGAACCGGCAGAAGCCCGCAAGCCTGATCCACTGACCGGCTGGGCTGGCTCGGGTGATACTCGCCGGCAGGTCGAACTGACTTTCCCCGATATGGAAGCTGCCAAAGCTTATGCAGAGAAGTATGGCATCGCGTACAAGGTCACCGAAACACCCCAGAAGACCTTGAAAATTCAGGCCTATTCGGACAATTTTCGCTAGGAAGGCGATCCTGGCAATTTGACTTTTCAAGACAGACGGTGATTGGCGTCGGCGTTTGCGCTAGAGAGGTTTCAAGGGTCAGCCCCGGAATCTGAAAAAAAGGCGCATTTTCATGCAGCACCTGACCGTCGTCGATCATCCGCTGGTCCAGCACAAGCTCAGCCACATGCGGGACAGCAATACGCCCTCGCACCAATTCCGTCAGCTACTGCGTGAAACCAGCCATTTGCTGGCCTATGAGATTACCCGCAATCTCAATAGTGACACCCGGACAATTGAAACGCCGATGCAGGAAATGTCGGCCCCGTTTCTGGCAGGCCGGAGACCCGCCCTGGTCTCGATCCTTCGCGCCGGTAACGGGTTGCTCGACGGCGTGCTGGACCTGATTCCGATGGCACGCGTGGGTTTTGTCGGCCTCTATCGGGACGAAGAGACACTGAAGCCGGTGCAATATTATTTCAAGGTTCCGAACCATTTGGATCAGCGGCAGGTGATCGTGGTCGATCCGATGCTGGCAAC
>JBCBZY010000127.1:0-7719 GCA_039815115.1 Pseudomonadota bacterium
CGAAGCCTGACCCGTCAGTTATATTCCGGCCCGAGCGAGGGGTCGAGATCACGTGGGCGAGTGAAGCGCTCAAGCGATCCGCAATTGTCTGCAACATCTTCCCAGTTTTCAACTTCGAGGCGGAGTTCGGCAAGAGCCGCCGTCGGATATTTGGTTTCCACTTCGTCCCGGGCGGCGGATGACCCGTCATCGGGTACGAGATCGAACACAAGATCTTCCAGACCCGGATTATGGCCCACCATCAGGACTGATACCGCATTGTCATCGGCTCCCCGCAAAACATCGATCAAGGTCACGGAAGATGCGAGATAGATGCGGCGATCCCATTGCGGTTCAATCGCAAGTCCGCAGGCTTCCTCAAAATTCTCCAGCGTTTCAATCACCCGAACCGCTGGGGAAGCGAGGACGAGATCAAAGTTGAGTTTCTCGCGCTTGACATATGTTCCGATCGTGGCCGCTGCACGTTTCCCCTTGTCGTTCAGAGGGCGGTCAAAATCCCGGGCGACTTGATCGTCCCAACTGGATTTGGCGTGCCGCAACAAATAAAGCTTTTTCATATTTCGGTTTCATGCCCGAAAGATATGTCACGGGGAAGACCGGATTGTCCTGAATGCAAATTTGTTGTCCGGATTTCCTCCAGAGCCTGTTGAAGCGGCATGCGTTGAATCGGCGTTCCATCTGGAAATGCGCTGAACAGGCGCGAGGGAAAGGCTGGGGACAAAATGACGAAATGACCATGGTCATCCGACCGTCGGATGATCCTGCCAAAAGCCTGGGCAAGCCTTGCCCGGATGATTCTGTCATCATAGGCGCTGCCGCCACTGGCCAGCCTCCGGGCGCGATGGAGGATGTCAGGACGAGGCCAGGGCACGGATTCCATTATCACCAGGCGCAGACTGTTTCCTGGAACATCGACGCCGTCCCGCAAGTCATCTGTACCGAGCAGGCTGGCCCGGGGATCGTCTCGAAAGATATCCACCAGCGTACCGGTGTCGATCGGGTCAACATGCTGGGCATAAACCGGCAATCCGTTCCGGGCCATGCGATCGGCAATCCGGGCGTAGACCGCCCGGAGGCGGCGGATTGCGGTAAACAGGCCCAATGTCCCTCCTTCGGATGCTTCCATCAGTTGAGCATAGGCGCCTGCCAGGCCAGGCATGTCCCCTCGCTTGACATCGGTCACGATAATGACCTTGGCCTGTTCAGGATAGTTGAACGGACTGGGGACTGTGAATTCAGCTGCCGGATGTTCGAGATGCACTGCGCCGCTGCGAGCGCGGGCTGTATCCCAGTCGCCACCACCGCGCAACGTGGCGGATGTCACCATGACGCCGTGGGCGGGCTTGGTGACGGTTTCGGTGACCGGGATCGTCGGATCCAGCCAGTGGCGACAAATGCCGATATCATATTCCCGGCCTTCAAACCGGTCGACCATCAGCCAGTCGACAAAATCCGGATCCGCCGGTCCGCCGATTCGCGAAAGCAGGGCCAGCCATCCGGACAGGCTATCGCATCGCCAGCCCAGGCTGGACAAGGCGCCTTCCATGCGCGCCCGGGCCGCAGCATCCATCCAGTCCGGACCCTCCTCGATCAGATGCTCCATCCGCTGACCCAGCTGAATCAAGGGACGCAACAAGGCATCAATAGCCTCCGCCGCGCTGGCGACGGCCTCGACAAGCGGGCCTTCGACATCGCTCAGCTCGGTTTCCAGACCATAGCCCGCTTCCACTCCGTTGCTTTCGTCGCGTGCGAAGACCATGCTGCGGACTTCCGCAAACAGGGTTTCCAGTGGCCCAAACGGCTCTCCTTCGCTCACCCTGGCTAACCATCCATCGCCGGGGAAGGCTTCGGCCGCATGGCGCGCGCTTTCTATCGCCCGACCACCTTCCTCATCATAAGAGGCGACGTCGCCCAGTCGCGCGGCGAGACCGCGACGGCGTCCGCGATTGCGACTTTCAGGGCCGATGACCCAGCGCCGAATCTCAATCGTTTCCTGACCGCTGAGGCGGGTGGAAAACATGGAATCCGCGGCATCAAACAGGTGGTGCCCTTCGTCGAAAATCAGTCTGGTAGGCGCGGATTGCTTTTCCCTTCCGCGCGCCGCGTTCACCATGACCAGCGCATGGTTGGCGATCACGATATCCGCCTGCTGACTTGCCCTGCTTGCCTTCTCGATGAAGCACTTTCGGTAATGCGGGCACCCCGCATAAACACATTCCCCGCGGCGATCGGTCAGGGCCGTGGAACCGTTACGCCGGAACAGCGTTGTCAGCCAACCTGGCAGGTCTCCTCCAACCATATCACCATCCTTGGAATAAGCGGCCCAGCGCGCCACGAGATGGGCGAGAATCGCTGCCCGTCCGGCAAATCCGCCCTGCAACGCATCTTCGAGATTCAGCAGACAGAGGTAGTTTTCGCGACCCTTGCGAACCACCACTTTCTCGCGAAAAATCTTTTCTTCCGGATATATGCGCCTGGTTTCCCGATCGAGCTGACGCTGCAAAGCCTTGGTAAACGTCGATATCCAGACCGCTCCCCCTGCTTTGGCAGACCACAAGGACGCTGGAGCGAGATAGCCGAGAGTTTTGCCGATGCCGGTACCGGCCTCGGCCAGCAACATGTTTGGCGCACCGCGAATTTTTCGGGGTTCGAAAATCTGTGCCACTGCCGAAGCATAATTTTTCTGACCGATGCGGTCTTCCGAGCCGGTTCCGGTGAGCGCATTCAACTGATCTAGAGTTTCTGTCTCCTGCAAATGGACCGCCTTGGGAGCGGGGCGCGGGGGCATCTCTTCCCATTCCTCGAGTTTGGAGAAGAGCCAGCGTTCCGGGCCTGTCGGCTTTTCGATATGCCGGGATATTTCCGCTGCCCATGGCCAGCGCAGCCGGTGGAGGGCCTGGGCGCTGCTCCATGCCCCTTCTTTTTCAGGCCAGTCGCTGGTCGAAAGTCTGGTCAGTAACTGGACAGCCGCCTCTTGATAGAAACTGGCCGTTTTCGATTCATCCTCGGGGAGATCGAGATTCAGAGTCTTTGCCAGACCCGCGGGCGTCGGCACCGTGAAGCGCGCAGGATGGATGAATGCAAAAAGCTCGAGCAGGTCGAGCCCGGAAAGGTCGGGATAGCCCAGACGCTGCCCGACCAGCGGAGCATTCAGAAAGATATGCGGCGTTTCGGCCACCCGCCCGATCGCGTCTCCCTTGCTGATCGCCTGTGCCTGGCCGTTTGTATCGCAGATCCAGATACCGCTGTGGCTGGCGTGGAGTGCAGGATAGGGAAGGCTTTTGTCGGTCATCATCTTCGCTCAGGGGCGGATCCGCCTGTTCAGGGTGCGTTTGGCCCGACCAAGGCAACACCGGACAGGAAACGATGGGCCCCGAACAGGATCGTGTAGAGAACCAAAACAATCACGACGGTCAGCACTTCGCGACCGGCTGTAGCGACTTCCTCGGGTTTCTCCCAGGGTCCTTCATTGCGGGACACAGTGAATATCGAGATCAGCGCCCACAGGCCGAGACCGCCGAACAGGACCAGGGATTTATTATCTCCGTTGGCGAGCAGATGACCAGCAGCCCAAATCAAAACACCGGTCAGCATCGGGTGCCTGATCCACTGTTTCACCCGGGATTTGCCCTGCGCCACGCCGATCAGGTAAATGGCCACGAGCATCAGCAACATGTTGAGATGACGACCCCAAAGCGGCGCGTCATAGACAAATTCGGCAGGCACAGAGCGCCATCCGAAAATCATCAGGGCGACCGATGCCAATATGAGGACAGCGACCAGTCCCTGATGGGGACCTTCGCCGATTGCGCCTCTGATACTGCCACGCACGCCCGGCACGACGGATTTCATCAGATGTACAATACTCCACAGAAGCACTCCAGCGGTCAACATGCCCATTCCAAATCTCCAGCTTTTGTCCTGTTGCAACTTGCTATACAGGCTAAGGCGTTTAATGGCGCAATGCCAACTTATTCAACGACACCCAAATAATCGCGGGACAAAAATGACGGACTATCGAGAAGCAGCACAGAAATCCAAGGCTTGGCCGTTTGAGGAAGCCCGCAAGCTGCTGAAACGCTATCGCGGCGAGCGCGGCGCGCCCGCCCCCAAGCCGGGCGGTGAACCCATGCTGTTCGAGACCGGCTATGGTCCGTCTGGCCTGCCGCATATCGGTACCTTCAACGAAGTGCTGCGCACGACCATGGTGCGTCACGCCTATGAAACGCTAACCGGCAATCCGACCCGGCTCATTGCCTTTTCGGACGACATGGACGGATTCCGCAAGGTGCCCACCAACGTTCCCCATCAGGACATGCTGGCAGAGCATCTGCACAAGCCGCTGACACAGGTGCCCGATCCGTTCGAGAAATATGACAGTTTCGCGGCCCATAATAATGCCATGCTTCGCGAGTTTCTGGACCAATATGGCTTTGACTATGAATTCATGTCGTCGACCGAACAGTATCAGAGCGGCGCGTTTGACGAGACGCTGAAGCTGGTCCTTTCCCGCTATCAGCAGATCATGGACATCATGCTGCCGACGCTCGGCAAGGAGCGCCAGGCGACCTATTCACCTGTCCTGCCGATCAGTCCGAAGACCGGCCATGTTCTGCAAGTGCCGGTGGAAGTTCTTGATCCCGAAAGCGGACTGGTGCGCTTTGAAGATGATGGCGAGTTGATCGAGCACAGTATATTCTCCGGCGGTGCCAAGCTGCAGTGGAAAGTGGACTGGGCGATGCGCTGGACCGCTCTGGGCGTGGACTATGAAATGTATGGCAAGGATCTGACCGACAGCGGCATCCAGTCGGGCAAGATCGCCAAGGTGCTTGGTGCGCGCAAGCCGGAAGGCCTGATCTACGAGATGTTTCTCGACGAAAAGGGTGAGAAGATTTCCAAGTCCAAGGGCAATGGCCTGAGCCTCGAAGAATGGTTGCGTTACGGGTCTGAGACCAGTCTCGCATTCTACATCTTCCGCGAACCAAAGTCCGCCAAGCAACTGCATATGGGCGTGATCCCCAAGGCGGTGGATGAATATTTCCAGTTCCGCGCCAACTGGCATGACCAGGCGCCGGACAAGCAGCTCGGAAACGCGGTGCACCATGTGCATAACGGCAATGTCCCCGAAAACACAATCCCCGTTACGTTCGGCTTGTTGCTCAATCTGGTTGGCGTCATGGGTGATGCCGATCGCGAGCAAATCTGGAGCTACCTTCGCCAATATGCGCCGGATGCCACGCCCGACAGATATCCGGATCTGGATGAACTGATCGGCAATGCGATGGCCTATCACAAGGACTTTATTGCGCCGACACTGTACCGGCGCAAACCGGAAGGGGTCGAGGTTGCCGCACTGGAACGGCTGGACGCTCAATTGGCTGATCTGGCCCCCGACACACCGGCCGAGGATATCCAGACGATTGTCTACACCATCGGCAAGGAAGGCGGATTTGACAATCTGCGGGACTGGTTCAAGGCGCTTTACGAGACCTTGCTGGGCAGTGCGCAGGGACCGCGCATGGGAAGCTTCATTGCCCTTTATGGTATTGAAAATACACGCAGATTAATCGCCGAAGCGCTGGAATGAGCGGCTATCATCTGGCCCAGGTCAATGTTGCCATCTTTCGACGCCCCAAGGACGATCCGGTCAACAAGGATTTCATTGACGCGCTCGATCGTGTGAATGCGGCCGCCGATGCCGCACCAGGCTTTGTGTGGCGGTTGCAGGACGAGAGCGGCAATGCGCTGGATGTCCCGGCGGGATCAAGTGTCGATCCCAATCTGGTCGTCAATCTGTCGGTCTGGGAAGATGTCGAATCGCTCCGGAATTTTGTCTATCGCCAGCTGGATCATGTGGCGGTTTTGAAACGGCGGGAAGAATGGTTCGACAGCACAGTGTCCCGCATGGCGCTGTGGTGGATTCCGCAGGGCCATCGGCCGGATCCGGCGGAAGCGATAGCCCGTGTCCGGTTTCTCGAGAAATATGGTCCAAAGGCCAAGGCCTTCACTTTTCAGGACGTTTTTGCTCCGCCTGATTCCGGCTGAAGGCGGGCCGATATTTTCGGCATCACATGTTTCCCGAACAACATGGCAAAGGCGATGGCCGTAATCATCACCAGATAGGCCACGACGCCATAAAGGGTGAGTCCGGGAATGGTCCACATCAGCAATATGTCATTGCCGCCCGGCACCGCACTGGCGCCAATGCCCATAAGAAAGCCGCCGCTCAGATTGGCGAGAGCAAATTTCCAGCTGCCCAGCTGGGGCTTGAACCGGTCCTTGAGCCAGCTGGAGAAAATTGCACCACCGAACAGGGCGATGACGGCAAGCTCGATCGTCTTGCCAACAGACAGGCCTTGACCTTGCAGGAAACTATTCAGCTGAGCGGTGTAAGCCCATTCAGGACGTGTGCCATATATGGTCGCGGCGCTCACCCCGATGGCAATGAGTGCGATATAGACCTTTTGGCGTTTCACCAAGATCATCCAGAGGCTCACCAGGCAAAGCAGGCTGAACAGTCCGAGCGCGATTTGCTTGGTGAGGCTTTCCGATACCGTTGTGCGGGGCAAAAAATCCACCGGACCGAACAGGTTCAGGACATCGGATCGGGCGAGCCAGAACGCGATCGCCAAACCGACGAAGCTCAGGATATACCTGAATTTCCCGGTCCCGATATAGCCGACCGTCCCGACGAAGCAGCCGCGGTTGATCATGGCACCGAGCCCCATCAGAGCGGCGCCGAAAAACAGCTGGCCGGTTATTTCGATATCGAGCGGAATATGGGCACGCCCGGTAAACTCGACCAGCGCAAACAGCACCAGTGCCGCCCAGCTGGCAACGATCAGCAGACCAAACAGCCAGTCCGTCTTGCCATCCATGATCCAGCGCTGAGTGGCGGCAACGGTGCAGGTAGCGGCTCGCCCGAGTGCAAATCCCAGAATGAAAGCCAGGGGAACAACATAGATAGCGGACATTCAACCGGCTCCGCGCAAAACCTGCGCAACATGGACGAAATGGCCGAGGTCTCCGGCGGCTGCCGACAGCATGATAGTGTCTTTCCGGCTACCTGTTTCGGCAATGTCCAGTATCTGTGCGCGGGTGTTGATGATCTTCTGTCTCCCGGTTAATCTGCCTATCATAAGACCGCTGTCGGGCAAGAATAATTGGATGAGTGAAATGAGACCATGAAAATCCATGCCCATTTTGACCAGCGGGTCCTGATCACTCCGGAAGAAATGCAATGGGTACCATCACCATTGCCCGGAGTGGAACGACGGATGCTTGACCGCATTGGTGGCGAGGTGGCTCGGGCGACGTCGCTGGTCCGCTATGCCCCGGGCAGTTATTTCGACCCGCATGTGCATAGTGGGGGTGAGGAATTCCTTGTCCTTGAAGGCGTGTTCTCTGACGAGCATGGAGATTTCCCGGCGGGCACCTATGTGCGTAACCCGATTGGCACCAGTCACAAGCCGCATAGCGAGAAGGGTTGCACTATTCTCGTCAAACTCCACCAGTTTGACCCTGCCGACACCCGGCAGTTTGCGGTCCAGACCCGGGACCTGAAATTTGAGGAAAGCGGAGAGCCCGGTGTGGAGTTTGCCTGGTTGCACGAATTTGAAGGAGAGGAGGTCAAGATCGTGCGCTGGGCTGCGGGTAGCCGGTTCCCGTTTCATGTACATCAACGCGGGAGCGAAACCTTCATCATCGAAGGCAGCCTGA
>JBCBZY010000256.1:0-4232 GCA_039815115.1 Pseudomonadota bacterium
CTGATCGCCTATTCCTCGGTAGCGCATATGGCGATCGTGACGCTCGGCCTGTTTGCCTTCAACCGTCAGGGCATTGAGGGTGCGATCATCGTCATGCTCAGCCACGGACTGGTCTCCGGCGCGCTATTCCTTTGTGTGGGCGTGATCTACGACCGGCTGCATACTCGCGAAATCTCCCGCTATGGCGGTCTGTCGATCAACATGCCGAAATATGCGCTGCTCTTCATGCTGTTCACCATGGCATCCGTCGGCCTGCCCGGAACCAGCGGTTTCGTTGGCGAATTCCTGTCACTGGTCGGACTGTACAAGGTCAACAGCTGGGTCACGCTGGTGGCGACCACGGGCATCATTCTGGGCGCTGGCTACATGCTCTACCTATATCGCCGCGTCGCTTTCGGCGAACTCGTGCATGAAGATGTCAAAGCCATGCCGGATCTCTCGAAACGGGAAATGGCCCTGTTGGCGCCGATCGCCGCTGCGGTGATGTGGATGGGTGTCTATCCGGAAAGCTTCCTCGCACCGATCCGGGGAGATGTCGGCACGCTGGTCGCGCGAATTGACCGGGCTGCACCGGAAGGCGATGCAAATCTGCAAATGAGCAGCGCTGAACCAGCCACAGAGCAGACAGAAACAAGCGCTGACGGGGAATCGCACTGATGGACTATACAATTTCCCTGATATTCACGATGCCTGAGATAATATTGACGGTCAGCAGCCTGCTGCTTCTGCTCGTTGCGGCCTATGGCGGTATCAAGTCCGCGCGTCTGGTTACGATCCTTTCGGTTGCCGCACTCGCGGGCTCCTCAATGGTGGTTATCGAGTTTCTGACCAACTCGTCTTATGAATTTGGCGGCGATGCCTTTAGCGGTCTCTACCGAATGGACGCCTTTGGCAGTTTTGCGAAGCTGTTGATCTATTTCGCCGCGATTGTTTGCCTGATGATCGCGCCGCGATTCTTCAAGGCCGGGGGCGAGTATCGTCCGGAATATCCGGTTCTGATCATCTTCGCCGCGATCGGCATGGGGATGATGGTCTCGGCGGTCGACATGCTGACCCTGTACATCGGCCTCGAGCTAAACAGCCTTTCAGCCTATGTTCTGGCCAGTTTCATCCGAAGCGAAGAGCGCTCTGCGGAAGCTGGCCTGAAATATTTCGTCCTCGGTGCACTGGCCAGTGGCATGCTGCTGTTCGGCATCTCGCTTGTCTATGGCTTTGCTGGATCGACCAGCTTCTCGGTGATCGGAGATACGCTGACGGGCGACCTGTCGACCGGGCCGCTGATTGGCGTCGTGCTGGTGCTCGCTGGCCTCGCCTTCAAGATCAGCGCCGTGCCGTTTCACATGTGGACCCCGGATGTCTATGAAGGCGCGCCAACGCCGGTGACGGCTTTCTTTGCCAGCGCACCAAAAGTTGCCGCCATCGCGCTGACCGTCCGGGTGATCATCGACGCGTTCGGAGGCCAGACATCTACCTGGCAGCAGATCATTGTCTTTGTCGCGCTGGCTTCCATCGTTCTCGGCGCAGTGGCAGCGATTGGACAGCAGAATATCAAGCGACTGCTGGCCTACAGCTCGATCAACAATGTCGGTTTCCTGCTCATCGGTCTCGCAGCCGGTACTGCGCAGGGTGTATCGGCCATGCTCTTCTATCTGGTCATCTATGTCCTGATGACGCTGGGCAGCTTCATCTGCGTGATGGAAATGCGCGACAAGGATGGCAAGCCGCTGGAAAGCCTGTCCAGTCTTGCGGGCTTGTCCCAGACCCGTCCGGGTCTGGCGGCTGCGTTTGCCGTGTTCATGTTCTCTCTGGCTGGTATTCCGCCACTATTCGGTTTCTGGGGCAAGTTCCTGGTCTTTGATGCAGCCGTGGCTGCCGGCATGTTGCCGCTCGCGGTCATCGGCATTGCGGCTTCGGTCATTGGTGCGTTCTATTATATCAAGGTCGTCAAGATCATCTATTTTGACGAACCAGCCAATCAGATTGTACCCACCGGCAACAAGACCGAGAACGGGCTGATCGCGCTGACGGCAATTGCTGTATCTCCGCTCGGGTATCTGGCCATACCGGCACTCGCGCCCATAACCGCCACTGCTGCTCAGGCCTTGTTCTGACCATCCGGATAGAAACGGTAGCGGAAACCGGGTCCACCAATGCGGATCTGAAATCCCGCGTGCAGCAAGCTGATCCATCCGTGAGCGAAGGCTTGTGGCTGCGCGCGGAACGCCAGTCTGGTGGTAGGGGGCGCCTTGGCCGGACATGGCAAAGCCCTGAGGGCAATCTGTATTGCAGTACCATAGTGGACTGCCGAACCAGTGATCCCGCGCCGTCGACTTTGTCTTTTGTCACGGCACTTGCCGTTGGAGACGCTATAGCCAGCCAAATAGATCCGCAGAAAATCGAGCTGAAATGGCCGAACGACATATTGGTGGGCGGAGCCAAGATATGCGGCATATTGCTGGAGCGTTGTGGAGATCAGGTCATCGTAGGAACGGGTGTGAATGTGGCTGTGTCACCTTCGGTCGAAGGCCGAAAAGTCACGAGCCTGCGTGGCGAGGGTGCTGCTCCGGACCTTTCTGCCGCCGCATTTCTTGATCAGCTTTCTGCCGCATTTGCGCAATGGCTGTCCGTTTGGCGTACAGATGGCCTTTCGCCGGTATTGGTGGAATGGCAGCGACGAGCGCATGCCGTCGGCACTCCTGTAACGGTTGACAAGGATTCACCCAATCCGTTGACCGGCAGTTATCAGGGTCTGGGTGACGATGGCGCGCTGCGCTTGAGAAAGCCTGACGGAACGCTTATCGAGATACATGCCGGTGATGTGGAAATCGGCTAAAGGAAAGGTCCGCCCATGTTGCTGGCGATAGATGCTGGAAATACAAATGTCGTGTTCGCGCTGTTTGACGGCGACGAGATCAAGGCGCGCTGGCGGATTGCCACCGATGCCAGGCGGACGGCCGACGAATATGTTGTCTGGCTGCGGCAGTTGCTGGAACTGGAAGGTCTGGCTCTTGCTGACATCGATGCGGTAATCATTGGCACCGTGGTCCCGCGTGCTCTGCATAATCTGTCGGTCTTGTCAGAGAAATATTTTGGCGTGACGCCCATGGTGGCTGGACGCGGCGACGCCGGATGGGGTGTTGCTCTGGATGTGGCGCAACCGGATACCGTAGGTGCAGACCGGGTTCTCAACGTGATTGCGGCGCATGAGAAGTACAAGCAGGATATCGTAATCATCGATTTCGGAACGGCAACTACTTTTGACGTTGCGGATTATGATGGAGCCTACAAGGGCGGCGTGATCGCGCCCGGTATCAACCTGTCGCTGGATGCGCTGGTCGGAAAGACCGCGCAGCTGCCGAGGATTGCGCTTGAGTCCCCGGAAGACACCAGTGTGATCGGCACAACCACCGAAAGCCAGATGCTGATTGGCATTTTCTGGGGTTATGTGGCCATGATCGAAGGACTGGTAGAACGTACCAAGCAGCAAATCGGACGACCGACCAAAGTCATCGCCACTGGCGGGCTGTCCATTCTTTTTGATCAGCATACGGATGCCTTCGACACGCTGGAATCCGATCTGACACTCCAGGGTCTCCTGATCCTCTACCAGCGAGCAACCAAAGCTTCATGACCAAATCCGATAGCGAACTTCTTTTCCTGGCTCTGGGCGGGTCAGCGGAGATTGGCATGAACGTCAATCTCTACGGCTGCGACGGCAAATGGGTCATGGTGGATCTCGGCATGACCTTCGCCGATCCAGGATATCCGGGGATTGATCTGGTGTTGCCCGATCTGGAATTTATCGAGAAACGCAGCGATGACCTGCTCGGGATCGTGCTGACCCACGGCCATGAGGATCATATCGGAGCCATTCCCTATCTGGCCGGGGATCTTGATGTTCCCCTCTACGCCACGCCGTTTACCGCCGGCCTGATCCGGCGCAAGCTGGAAGAGGCCGGGCTGGAACATGACGTAGAGCTCAACATCATTCCCAATGAGGGCAGTTTCGAGCTTGGACCGTTCGGGTTCCGCTATCTGCCGATTGCGCACAGTATCGCTGAAGGCAATGCCCTGCTGATCTCGACACCGCATGGCAATATCTTCCATACCGGCGACTGGAAACTGGATGATGAGCCGTTGCTTGGAATTCCTTCCACACCGGAAGAACTGACCGCCGTCGGGGACGAGGGCGTTCTGGCGATGGTTTGCGATTCCACCAATGTCTTCAACAA
>JBCBZY010000085.1:0-9585 GCA_039815115.1 Pseudomonadota bacterium
AAAAATGTGCTGCGGGAGAGCCGCCGCAAAGAGTTCGGCGTGCATGCCGTTGACGGGGGTCGAAGCATTGACACTAGCATTATTCCCGTCCCGATGGGCATTTATTTTTGCCCTTCAAACCCGATAATTTCTCCGGTCAATCTGACGACAAACCGGCCGTGATCTGGCACAAGGAGACCCATCCACCGAGTCGGTGTTACAGACGAGTAATACTATCTGTTGGTATGCCCCCTTGGCCGAACCACAACCTATAGTGGCTGAACTGAAATTATATGCAAGAGGGTAAATGACAATTTAACGACTCCGTTCGTCGCATAAATGAATCGCTTCGTCGACGGCCGATTCATGTTGCAGTGCAGCGACGCATGGACCTGCTAAGCGTGCAGAATAACGCAAGGGCTTTGGTCAAAATTTACAAAATAATTATCCACAATCCATGCACAGGTCCAGATGACCGATATGTGACACCAGATATGGGGTCATCGATTGCCAACCCACCCGAAATGACGTCCCGAAATTTTTCCGCCGGTCTTGCCAAATGTTCGGGTCGAGTGATCCAAAACACAATATATTGTTTCGCATCGGGCTATCGCGAAGTTGCAGCCAGAACACATAGTGGCTAGCAGACGAAGCCGGAGGGCAAAATGATGGAGATCAAAAAGCGAAGCAATGCGCGTGGATCATTTGTGGCACTGGCCATGCTGGTCGCGCTGAGCGCCCCTGGTGCTCCGGCCGCATCGCAAGAGAGCCAGTCCGCAGCACCGGAAGATTCTTCCGCCGAGAACGCCACGCCGTCTGCAGCGGATCAGGCTTATGTGCCGCCAGCGAAAGACGAACCGCCCCTTCCTGCGCTGCCACCCACACCCGTACTCGATACCAGCAGTTATCCGAATTGCCGCGAAGACCATCAGAAAATCGCCATGCCGTTTGACCGGGCCGAGGACACCAATCGCTGCACGCTGCTGCTCGACCAATATTATGCCGACGTCCTGACACCGTTTCGCGAGATGATGATCGAACATCAAAATGCGCTGTCGGCACTTTATACCGAGCAGGTTGGTGGCAAGATGCAATATTCCCAGGCGAGCCAGGACGGCTTCTACAAAAAGATGATGGAAGAACACGCCCGATCCGACCCGGCCGGTGAAAATCTGGCGGACTATCGCGCCGCCGAAAAACGTTATCAGGACGACCGCGCCTATCTGGCGGACCGATTCTGCTTCAATACGGGCTGCGGCGGATATCCGGTGCCCGAGATCATGGTCGCCGAAGCGGGTGACGACAAATCGGACGAAGCCGAAGAGAAAAAAGGCAAGAAGAAGAAAACCGCCTCCAAATCCGGCAAAGGTCAGAAATGCAAGAAGTCGAGAAAGCGCGGTGGCTTGCTGGGTGGCGTGCTCGGCGGAGTGGTCGGCGATGCAGCTGGCCTCGGCACGATCGGCACGATCATCTCCAGCGGATTTGGCGCCGTACTGGTCGGTGAAATCGCCTGCAAGCTGACCGACAAGGAACAGGAAAAGGCGGCCGAAGCCACTGTGGAAGTGACCGAAAAGGAAGAAGTGGGCGCGAAAGCGGAATGGAAAAGCCCGACACGTTCCGGCGTGACCGGTTCGTCAACGGTCACCGCCCTCAATACCGAACCGAGTGGACGCCGGTGCATGAACATCACTGATGTCGCGATTATCGATGGCGAGGAAACACGTGTCTCCAAACAGATGTGTCGCGGCCCGGGCGAATCCCGTTATTCGATCGTCTGAGCACGAACCGGTTCAATCCTGCCCCCGGCAACAGACCGGGAAATTGCGCTGCATCCGCACGCCAGTTGTGCTAGGCAAATGACGGGGCATATTTCCGCCAAATGGCAGGAGACTGAGCCCATGCCCGAAAATCTTGCAGCCATAATGTCCGGTGGCGGCGCCAAAGGTGCCTTCCAGGTCGGCGTTCTTGATGAACTCATCACAAACCGCAACGTTCGTTTCGACATATTCTCCGGCGTATCGACCGGGGCGATACAGGCGGTCGGCGGCGCGATGAATGATATGCCCGGGCTGCTTGACCAGTGGCTGTCGATCAAGGGCAATGGCGACATTTACCGCAAACGTCCCTTTGGTGCGGTTGGCGCCGTGTTCGGTGCCGACTCTCTATATGATGCGAGCAAGCTCAAGCGGCGGCTGATAGATTATGCCGATCCGGAGCGGCTGAAGCGATCGCGGCGGAAACTGCGCGTGGGCACGGTCAGCCTGGCGACGGGAAAATATGTCGAGATTGACGAGAAGAACCCGGACATTGGCCAGTGGGTTTACGCCTCGAGTGCGCAGCCGCCTTTCTTCCAGCCGCTCAAGACCCGCGATGCCGAGGATGTCACGGAGCAATGGGTCGATGGCGGCGTCCGCAATGTCACGCCGCTGCGCTCCGCCTTGCACCTCAAGCCCCGGGCCCTGCTGGTGATACTCGCATCGCCGCCCGCCCCAGAGAGAGTACCAGGCAAGACCTATGACAATCTCATCGAAATCGGTCTGCGCTCGGTCGGCATCCAGGGCAATGAAGTGGCAACCAATGACGTCGGCAATGCTATGCTGATCAATGATCTGCTTGCCGCCCGTGAGGCGCAGTGCCGCCGGCTGATGGGCATGGGCCTGACCACCACCCAGATCAGCGAGGCCCTCGCCCCGCTGGACCTGCAACTCTCCCGCTACAGCTTCGCCCCGATCCGCATCATCGCCCCCGAACCGGGCTTTGACGCGCCTGAAACGCTGGAATTCAAGCCGGCGAAAATCCGCGCCGCAATTGACGCCGGACGGCAGGCGGTGGACGACCAGTGGGATTCACTGAAGCTGTTTCTGGGGGTGGATTGAGATTTTCGCATAGATGCGGTGGAAACAGCTGCCCCAGCCGTTATGATCTGGACTTCTCTGTCAGCATCGTCCCGGCAACAAATATCAAGGCACCTGCAATCGATATATTCTTGAAAAACAGGGACAGTTCCAGCGCAGCACGCTCACCCTCCATTGTCCAGAAATCGTGGAAAGCAACATTGGTGGCAATTGTAAAGCCGGCCAACAGCAACGCTGCCATTCCCGCCATCCGGTTGCCGATCGCAACAAGACTGCCGCCAACCAGTTCCAGCGCAATAACCAGTGGCAGGAGGAAAACTGCCGGTTCCAGTCCCGCTTCCCGCATGTTCGAAAGCGTAGGGTTATAATTGAGGATTTTGTTGAGACCTCCAAGCAGGAACAATGAGGCCAATCCAACCCGGCCGGTGACTAGAATAACAGTCGGTAAATTCATATCAGCAGGCCTTTAAACATCTGCGGAATCCTGGGATCGCTTGCGTTTCCGGCGCCAGTAAAAAACTGTTCCCGTCACTATAGCGAGAAAAAGACCGAGCATGACGGCACGACGCGGCGTAGGGCGCTCCCACCATTTGAACAAACCAGGCCCTCCACCATCGGGATCCAGTGCGAAAGCGACAATGGAGTCGCCCGGTTTGGTGCCCATCAGGCCATGACCTCCGGCCGCAATCACGACATATTGACGGCCTTGCCATTCATAACCCATCGGTGAGGCCTGGCCGCCAGCAGGCAATCGGGCTTTCCACAGCTCCTCACCGCTGTCGAGATCGAAAGCGCGCAAATAATTGTCCATCGCGGCACCGATAAAAACCAGCCCGGATTCAGTAACCATTGGCCCGCCAAGATTCGGTGTGCCTGACGGCAGGATGAGGTCCCCAAAGGGTGCCACATCTTCAAACGTACCGAGCGGCTTGCGCCAAAGCTCTTCGCCAGTCCTCATGTCGATAGCGTGCAACTGACCCCATGGCGGATCAGTGCAAGGAGCACCCAGCGGAGACGCCACCAGTCCCCGATCCAGGATATAGGGCGTGCCCGCCTGTTCAAATCGCTGTCCGTCAATGTTCGGATCTTCGCTGTCCCGCGGAATGAGGCGGGCATATTCTGCGGCATCGGATGTGTTGACGATGAGGATCTGACGGCCTTGATGAAACGCGGCTCCGCCCCAGTTCATCCCTCCCCCCGAAAAGGGATGCACCATGGTGCCTTCCAGACTGGGCGGTGTGAAAGTCCCTTCATGGCGCAAGCCGCCGACAAGTTGCCTGCACGCGCTCCGGTCCCATGGCGTGACGCCGAAAGCGGAAATTTCTTCCGACACAAGGGGTTTTGGCAAAACCGGAACAGGCTGCGTCGGTGCCGTCCATTCACCGGGTATGTCGCTCGCGGGAACCTCTCGTTCCGATATTTCGAAAACCGGTTCTCCCGTTTGCCGGTCGAGCACGAAGATGAAGCCCATCTTGGTCAACTGAACAACTACATCTGTTGGACCGTTCTCGGTCTCTAGTTCAACAAGTGTCGGCGGAGCCGAAACGTCATAGTCCCAGATATCATGGCGCACTGTTTGGAAGGCCCATATGCGCTCTCCTGTCTCCGCGTCGAGCGCGACCACCGAATTGGCATCGGCATTGTTCCCGGGCCGTTTTCCGCCAAAGTAATCCGGACTTGCGGAACCGGTGGGCACAAAGAACAGACCCCGGCTTTCGTCGGCACTGAGAGGGGCCCATGCATTGGCAGCGCCAGTAAATTCCGAACTATTGTTTAGCCAGTCGGCGCGCCTGGGATCGTTCGGGTCCCGCGGCACCGGATCCCAGGTCCATTTGACCGCTCCGGTTCGGGCATCAAATGCGCGCAGTTTTCCGGATGGCGAATCCGTACGCGCGCCGTCAGGTATTGCCGAACCAATCAATACCGTGTTGCGCGCAACCGCTGGAGGCGAAACAAAGGTCAGCGCCAGAGGATCGGCGTCAGCTGCTCCTTCAAGGCGTATCCTGATCATGCCATTCTCGCCGAATTCCGGGCAAGGTTCGCCCGTGCGGGCATCCAGCGAAATCAGCCGGCGGTCGATGGTCGACATGAAAACCGTGCTTCGACATGGTGTGTCATCCGGGTTGGCCGCGTCCACCCAGGGCGTGACACCCCGGCAAACACGGGAGGAAGACGGATAATCCCCGTCATTTACCTGTGGATCGAAGCGCCACTTTTCCTCGCCTGTCCCCGGATCTAGCGCAATCACTTCATTGCGTGGTGTGCAGAAGATCAAACTGTCCTCGAACAGGATGGGTGTAACCTGGAACTTCCACTGCGCCGTGATTTCAGGGTGCCTTGCGTGATCACCGGTCCTGTAGGTCCAGGCCGGCTTCAGGCTGTCTATTGTTTCTGCTGTAATGGCATCGAGGGGGGCGTATTTCTGATGGCCGGTATCACCGCCCGGGTGGGTCCAGCCCGAAGTCATGATCAGACAGGTGCACAAAATCAGGGATTTGCCAATTGTTCGGATCGGTTTCATTCTCGCTGTTTTCCAGTATCTTGCCAGTGGGCAAGCTGAATTGCCGCTCGACTTTTCCTTGTATATCACTGCCGAAACAGTCACTATTAAATCAGGAGTAACCGAGTGACTATTGATTCGCAAGTGACTATGGCAGATTTGGAAAAATCCCGCCCAAAATCGGATTCTGTTGAGAACGCCCTTGGCCAGGTAGGCGACATGTGGAGCTTCCTGATATTGCGTGATGCGTTTTTCGGCGTGCGCCGGTTTGATGCTTTCCAGAAAAGCACAGGCGCTTCGCCCAATATCCTCAGCGACCGGCTGAAAAAATTCGTCGGCTTCCAGATTCTGGAAAAGCACCGTTACCTGGATCGGCCGCCGCGATTTGAATATCGGCTGACCAAAAAGGGACGGGAACTATATCCTGCTATCGTGTTGCTGATGAAATGGGGCGACCGCTGGACTGGAGAATGCGATCGACCGCCGCTTGTTCTGCATCACAAAAGATGCGGCAATATAACAGAGCCGGTCCTTGTTTGTGACCATTGCGGAGAGGAAATCGATGTTCGCGAGATGGACTGGTCAGTTGCGGATCCGGAAGACGTGAAGTCCTGAGCCAGTTTCGCATGCAGCATCGCTATGCTTCCCACACACCCCTCTTGCCCGCCCTCGCCATATCCGCCAAAAGGCTTGCGGATCGCATCCACATATATTTCCCGGAGCCGACATGACCGTCACCATCAAGACCGCTGACCTGATCGAAAGCGTGGCCGACGCGCTGCAGTTTATTTCCTATTATCATCCGATGGACTATATCCGCGCGCTAGGCGAGGCCTATGAGGCGGAGAAGTCTCCGGCGGCCAAGGATGCGATCGCGCAGATCCTCACCAACAGCCGGATGTGCGCCGAGGGGCACCGGCCGATCTGTCAGGATACCGGTATCGTCAATATATTCATCAAATGGGGCATGGATTGCCGGCTGGATGACACGTCGCAATCGATGCAGGAAATTGTCGATGAAGGTGTGCGCCGCGCGTATCTCCATCCGGAAAACAAGCTCCGCGCCTCGATCCTGACCGATCCCGCCTTTACCCGGCGGAACACGAAAGACAATACGCCGTCCGTGCTCCATGTCGAAATGGTGCCGGGCGACAAGGTGTCCGTCGACGTCGCGGCCAAGGGCGGCGGGTCGGAGAACAAGTCCAAGTTCAAGATGATGAACCCGAGCGACAATATTGTCGACTGGGTGCTGGACATGGTGCCGCAAATGGGCGCCGGCTGGTGCCCGCCGGGCATGCTGGGTATCGGGATTGGCGGAACCGCGGAACGCGCCGTGCTGCTCGCGAAACAGTCGCTGATGGACCCGATCGACATGGGCCAGCTGAAAGAACGCGGTCCGCGCAGCGATGTGGAGGAATTGCGGATCGAAATTTTCGACAAGGTCAATGCGCTGGGCATCGGTGCCCAGGGTCTGGGCGGGCTGTCGACTATTCTTGACGTGAAGATCAATGACTTTCCCTGCCACGCCGCTGGCAAGCCGGTCGCGATGATTCCGAATTGTGCGGCGACGCGCCATGCCCATTTCACTCTCGACGGCAGCGGACCGGCCTATCTGGAAGCGCCGAAGCTCGATGAATGGCCGGACGTCAACTGGAC
Source organism: Pseudomonadota bacterium (assembly GCA_039815115.1). Classification (GTDB taxonomy): domain Bacteria; phylum Pseudomonadota; class Alphaproteobacteria; order Sphingomonadales; family Sphingomonadaceae; genus Parasphingorhabdus. The sequence continues at coordinate 6,991 of JBCBZY010000085.1, forward strand.
GCCGTCCTCGGAAGCGAAGCGGGTGCAGCTCGATCAGCTGGATGAAGCCGAAGTGCAAAGCTGGAAACATGGCGACCGCCTGCTGCTCAACGGCAAGATGCTGACCGGCCGCGATGCCGCGCACAAGCGGATCAAGGACATGCTCGACAAGGGCGAAGAGCTACCGGTCGAATTTCGCGGGCGTGTTATATATTATGTCGGCCCGGTCGATCCCGTGGGTGAAGAGGTCGTCGGACCAGCCGGTCCCACCACTGCGACCCGAATGGACAAGTTCACCAACATGATGCTCGAACAGGGTCTGCTGGCGATGGTCGGCAAGGCCGAACGCGGCCTCGACACGGTTGCCTCGATCAAGCAGCACAAGTCCGCCTATCTCATGGCCGTGGGCGGCAGCGCCTATCTGGTCAGCCGTGCGATCAAGGGATCGAAAGTCGTGGGATTTGAAGATCTTGGCATGGAAGCCATCTATGAATTCGAGGTCCAGGACATGCCGGTCACCGTCGCCGTCGATGCCGAAGGCCAGAGCGTCCACCATCTCGCCCCACTGGTCTGGCAGGAAAAGATCAAGAAGGAAGGCCTGCTGGAAAAGGCTTAGGCCCACCGGCAGAGCTTTCGAATGGCCCGCAAAATCCGCCTCTACTCTCCGCACGCTCCAATCCCGCTTGCGCGGATTCTGGAGGAGGAGATGGATCGCGAGTGGACGCAGAAGCAGAAGAACAAGGGGCGGGTTTTTGGTCGCGGTACGGAACACAAGATATTCCTGAAGGTGGAACTTTGGGGCCAGCGCGATGACAGCAGTTACAGCCTCAGTGGTACAATGACGGCCGAGCGCGGCGGGACCCTTATCGAAGGAAGGATCGGCCGGATCGGCAAGGCGCGATTTTTCGTGGTGTTCTGGTTTGCCTTTCTGTCGCTGTTTGTCGCCGTTGGCATCAGCACCTGGCTGTTTGCCGATGCGCCGCTGGCTTTCGCCGCGATGTTTGTCGGCATTCCCGGTTTCATGATGCTCATGGGCGGCTGGCTGTTCAGCCGCAGCGCCAAACGCGGGCCGGAGGATGAGCGGCGGATATTGGAGTATCTGGCAGACAAGGTCGACGCCCGGCCCACCGGCTGGCCGGATTGACCTTCCCCATCTGGATCCCGGCCGCGCTGATGGCGGCCCTGTTTCTCGCCTGGCGCATGGCGGTGCAGCAGCGCATTCGCGCCGAAATGTCAGTCAATGCCGCCGCCCTGTCGCGCTTTTTCTTTGGCTGGCCGATCGCCTGCGCAATGCTCGCCGGTTATATGCTGGTCGTCGGCAAGACCGCCCTGCCCGACCTGTCCCTGTCCTTCTGGACCTTCGCGTGGCTCGCGGCCTTTGCCCAGATGCTGGCGACCAACCTGATCATCATGTCCTTCGGTTTCCGCAATCTGGTCAGCGGGACCGCCTATATGAAGACCGAGACGCTAATCGTCGCGCTGCTCGGCTGGCTGATCCTCGGGGAAGTTCTGGCGCCGCTGGCCTGGCTGGGCATTGGTATTGCCTTTCTCGGCATCCTCTTTGTGTCCATCGAGGGTGGAGCCAAGGGTCTGATCCAGTGGCTGCGCGGACTGAAACAGCCGTCTGCGCTTACCGGACTAAGTGCCGGGTTTCTCTTTGCGCTCACCGCGATTTTTATCAAGCAGTCGGCCAATGCCATTGATGATGTTGAGCGCACTTATGCCGGCCTGATTGTGCTCACGGCGGTGCTCGGTTTTCAGGCGCTGATGCAGGGAGCCTATGTGCTGATCCGCGAACCCGATCAGTTCCGGGCCATGCTCTTACGCTGGCGTGTGACGGCACAGGTCGGTGTGCTGGCTGCCACGGCCTCCGCCGGCTGGTTCATCGCTTATGCCCATGGCCCGGTCGCCCTGGTCGGCATTCTTGGTCAGACGCAAATTCTCTATACTCTGGGCTTCGGGCGCTTTTACCTGAAGGAACCGCTGAGCCAGAGCGAGCTGACCGGCATCATGCTGGTCGGCGCAGGTGTGATCATGGCACTGGCTTCCAGCCTTTAGGTCAGGCTCAAATCTGTCCTGCGTCGCGCATCCGCTGTACCGCCAGCTGGACGTCGAAGCTGTCGTCCCCTTCATAACGCGGCGCATATTGGGCAAATGCTTCTTCCAGCTCGTCATAGCGTTCGCGAAAGCGCACCATGTTATAGCTGTGACTGACACAATAATAGGCACCCGCCCGCATCTGTTCGACAATGATTTTCGCAAATTGGTCCGTATCCATGGCATCAGGCGCAGTTGCGTTGAATTCGGACATTTCCGACCGGACCCAGCCGGGAATGATCACGCCGGTGGTCAGCCATTCGGGCGCTTCCCGGCGCAGGACATCCATCAGCCCAAAAATGGCGTGCTTGCTGGCGACATAACCGCCACCGCCGAAAGGAAAGGCGTTGAACAGCGAATTTTCCGAGGCCACCGAATAGATGGCCGAAGGCTTTTCCTCCGCCATGAAGCGCTTGCCAAACACCGAGATGCCGGTCCACATGCCCCAGAAATTGATCTCGAATATCCGGCGTGCATCCGCCGGATCAGTCTTGATCACCGACTTCATCGCCCCGATCA
>JBCBZY010000087.1:0-9455 GCA_039815115.1 Pseudomonadota bacterium
GCTTCATCGGCAGCAGCCATGGTTGCTGCCGCCAGGATCTGCTTTTCCGTCACGTCATCAACCAGATCGTGCCAACGCACGGTGGTCATGGGGGCGGGAACCACCGCTGCACAACGGACTTCTTCCGCATGCGCAGGCAGCTTCAGGCCAGCCGCCAGCATCGGATCAGAATCACAGCCGGACTGCACCTGCTGGCCGTCCTCGAACAGCCACCAGTGCAGCGCCTGTTCCTCCGCAACCGGAAAAACGGTGACAAGCAGATGCGGTGTCATCAGTGGGCGCACCTATTCTGCATAGATATCCGCATTTTCATCTTCGCCCCCGGGTGCGCCATCGGCGCCAAGCGAATAGAGATCAAAACCCGGTCCGCGCCGTCCGGGATTGTCATATTGATAAGGTCGACCCCACGGATCATCAGGCAGGCGCTTGATATAGCCGCCCTTGCGGTAACGCGACGAGGCCGGCAGAGAAGCGGGCGGTTCGGACAAAGCCTTGAGCCCGTCCGCCGATGTCGGATAAGTGAGATTGTCCAGCCGGTACATTTCCAGCGCCTGACCCAGTGTCGCGATGTCGGAACGGGCTTTTTCGGTCATCGCCCGGTCCTGACTGGGCAGGACATTGATCACGACAATCGTGGTCAGCAGGCCGAGGATGAAGATCACCACCATCAGCTCGACCAGCGTGAAGCCATTGCGCTTTGGCTTGCCCTTCTGTTCGGGTTCGGCGCCTTGGGCCATCGGATTTTCTGTTTCGGGCATGGTCTTTCCTGTCATTCCCGGCCTCAGAGACCGGCCAGATTCTGGAGTTGCAATATGGGCAGCAATATAGCGAGAATCACCACTGCAACAATACCGCCCATCGCAACGATGATCAGCGGTTCGAGCAGCGAGAGCGCAGTGGAACTGAAATTGTCGAACTCGCGCTCGAGATAGTCCGCCGCCCGCGCCAGCATTTCATCCAGCTGCCCGGACGCTTCCCCGCTGGCGGCGAGATAGATCAGCATCGGCGGAAAGACACCGGCATTTTTGAGCGCGTTGGACAAGCTGCCGCCCCCGCGGATTGCCTCGATCATGTCTTCCGATGCCTTGCGTAGCACCGAATTGCCGATCGTGCTGGTAGTCAGGCGCAGGCCTTCCAGAATCGGCAGCCGGCTCGCCACCATGGTCGAGAGCGTTCGTGCCAGTCGTGCCGCATGCAAATCGCGCAGCAGTCGGCCGAAAAAGGGGAGCTTGAGCAGAAAGGCGTCAAACCGGTACTTGATCTGCGGCTCTTTCAGCGCCCGCCAGCCGACCAGGCCGAGGACAATTATTAACGCGACCAAAGCCCAGTACCAGTTGGCCAGAAAGTCGGAAATGCCAATGACCAGTCGCGTCACGAAAGGCAGCTGCTGGTTCACATTGTCAAACTGCTCGACGACTTTCGGGACCACCGCGATCATCAGCAGGGCCACCACAAGGATCGCAACCAGCGCAAGAACGATGGGATAGGCCAGCGCGCTGATCAGCTTGCCGCGCATCTCGGCCTGGCGCTCGAGCAGGCCCGCGAGCCGCTCCGTAATGTCGGGCAAGGTGCCTGAGCTTTCCCCGGCGGAGATCATCGCGCGATAGAGTGGCGGGAAGCTTGCCGGTTCGCGGCGCATCGCTTCGGCCAGCCTCTGTCCTTCGAGAACACCGCCATGGACCGCACCAATCCGATCGCGGACATGGGCTTTCTCGTTTTGAACGCCGATGGTCCGCAGCGCTTCCTCGAGCGGCATCACCTGCACCAGCGAGGACAGCTGGCGCGTGAACAGCGTCAGTTCCTTGGCATTCAGTTTCTTGCCACCGAATAGCTGGCGTTCCGCAGGTTTATCTGACGGCTGGCTGGCCTGGATCCGGACCACGTGCAGATCACGCCGGGCCAGCTTTTCGCGCACGGCATCATCATTCGCTCCGGACAGCTGACCGGTTTTCTGACGCCCCTTGGGGTCTATTGCGGTATAGGAAAATTCAGGCACCCGGCGCCTCGTCCGCGCTGGTGCGGCGGGAAATCCGGATCGCTTCTTCTGCCGTCGTCAGGCCCTGCTCGACCAGAGCGGCCGCAGCCGAGCCCAATGTCGGACGCGAGCGGAAAGCATGAGCGGAAATCAGTGCTTCGTCAGCACCTTCGTTGATATATGTCCTGATCCTGTCATCGACCGGCACGGCTTCGTAGACGCCAATGCGCCCCTGAAAGCCGGTATGGTTGCACGCATCACAGCCCGCTTCACGATAGATGACCATGCCCGGAGCCAGTCCGAGCAGCTTGGCGAGACCCGGCTCAACCTCCACCGGAACCCGGCAATCCGGGCACAATTTCCGCACCAGCCGCTGGGCGACAATGGCGCGCAGTGTTGACGCCAGCAGAAACGGCTCGACCTTCATGTCCCGCATCCGGGTGATCGCGCCGATCGCATCATTGGTGTGCACCGTCGACAGCACCAGATGGCCGGTGAGGGACGCCTGCACCGCGATTTCGGCGGTCTCATGATCGCGAATTTCCCCAACCATCACGACATCCGGATCCTGACGTAAAATAGCGCGCAAACCAGCGGCGAAGGTCAGTCCGACCTTGGCATTGACCTGGGTCTGGCCAATCCCCTCGACCGCATATTCAACCGGGTCTTCCACGGTCAAAATGTTGCGGCTGCCATCGTTGAGCTGTTTCAGCCCGGCATAGAGTGTGGTGGTTTTACCAGACCCGGTCGGCCCCGTGACCAGCAATATTCCGTTGGGCTGCGCCAGCGCATCTTCGATAATTTGGCGGGTGCCATCGGTCATGCCGAGATCGCCCATCGAAATCCCGGCATTGTCCTTGTCCAGGATCCGCATCACCACGCGCTCGTTGGCGCGATTGGGCAATGTAGATACACGCACGTCGAGCAATTTTCCGCCGAGCGTCAGGCTGATCCGGCCGTCCTGCGGGATCCGGCGCTCGGCAATGTCGAGCCGCGCCATGACCTTGATCCGGTTGACGATGACCGACGCGACATGCGGCGGCATTTTGAGTTTCTCGTGGAGCACGCCATCGACCCGCATCCGAACGACCAGACCGGTCTCGTAAGGCTCGATATGGATATCGGAAGCCCCCTGCCGGGCGGCTTCGGCGATGATGCCGTTGATCAGGCGAATGGTCGGTGCGTCGTCGGCGCTGTCGAGCAGGTCTTCGGCGCTGGGAATGTCGCCGGCAATATCATCCAGCCCTTCGGCACCCATGGAACTGGCGAGTGAAGCGGCACTGCCGTCCATCGCATAGCGTTCGGACAGGACCCGGTCGAACTGATCCGCATCGACCTCGACAATCTCGAACGGCCGCGACAGGTGCCGGCGAACCTCGAGGAGGGTGACGGGGTCGCCGCCCGACCGCATCAGCAGTTTAGGCGGATCAGACTCTTCTGGAGACAGCAGCACCCCATGATCACGCGCAAACCCATAAGGGATTTCCGCAGCGGGTGGCATAGCCGTTGCAATCGGCTCGCCAGCCTCGCCCGTCCCGTCAGAAACGGCCGGATTGGAAGGGAGAGCGGCATTTTCCGTCATTGGTCATTCTGATCCGCAGGTTCGGCGTCGGTAGCATCGCTGGGCGGCACCTCCACTGGAGCCACGTTGGCTTGCGGCGTGGCCGGTGCCGTTGGTTCCGCACCGGGCGCATAGATAATCTCGTCCCCGGGGCGCGGCCCGGCCGATGGCGGGACGGTGCCAAGATAGTCGCGCACCAGAACGTCAAGCGAGGGTTCCTCGTCCGGATTCTGGATCAGCTGACGCCCGCGAATATAGCCATAGCGACTGCTCGAAAAGCGGCGCGCATCATCCGGATCCTTGAGGATGGTCGGGCGGATGAACACCATCAGGTTGGTTTTGGTCCGCGACCTTCCGCGGGACTTGAACAATTCGCCAATCAACGGAATGTCACCGAGAAACGGGATTTTCTGGATCGTGCGGCGTTCATTATCGTCAAGCAGACCGCCCAGTGCGATAATCTGGCCGTCACCGACGGTCACAGTGGTGTTGATCTCGCGCTTGTTGATAATCAGCTCGTTGAAGTCGTCCGAAACCGGTCCGGCAATCGAGCTGACCTGCTGGCGCAATTCCATGCGGACTTCCTGTCCGGCATTGATCTGCGGGGTAACTTCCAGTTCAATACCGACATTCTGCCGCTGGATGGTGCGGAAGGCATTGTCGAAATTGTTCGACAGCGCTTCACCAGTCGAGACCGGAATTTCCTGACCGAACAGGATGCTGCCCTTGAGATTGTTGTTCACGGTCAGCGACGGCGTCGACAGGATATTGCTGTCTGTGTCGGACTGTACGGCATTGATGATCGCACCGAGCACGGCATTGCCGCCAAGCGATGTCGCAAATCCGGCAAATCCTCCGCGCGCACCGAGGATGGCATCGGCAGCATTCTGCTCCAGCGCATCTCCGACCGCACTGTTGGTCGTCACCGTCGTTGACGTGTCGGTGGTGGTCGTTGTGGTGGTGTCAAACTGGTCCGCCAGCAGACCGCCGGCGACGTCGACAATATTGGGTGAGGCGTTGGAGAAATTGGTCACCGCAAAGGGCACGTCCTCGCCGCCGACCAGCCATTGCACGCCCAGTTCGCGGGCGAGGCTTTCGGAAATCTCGACAATGATCGCTTCGACAACCACCTGCTCCTGACGCGTATCGAGCTGCCGGATCAGTTCGCCGATCATCCGCTGCACGTCGGGATTGGCGGCGACGATGATCGCATTGGTGCCTTCCAGTCGTGTCACGATCGCCGGACCACTGCGGGCAATGCTGTTGCTGCTGGCCGACGCCGGGGTCGGGGCAGGAGACGCGCCGTCAGAACCACCCGCCGGACTGACCGATGTCGGAACCGTCGATACACCCGCCTGCCCCATCAGCTGTTCGATCACCGGCAGCAATTGCTCGGCATTGGCATAGTTCAGCCGGTGGACACGGATTTCGGTACCCAGTTCGGCGCGCTGGTCGAGTTCCCGTGCCATTTCGGCAAAGCGAGCAACCGCGCCGGGATCTCCCCGGAAAGCGAGCGAATTGCTGCTGTCGATAGCGACAATATTGACCGGCGAACGCGTGCCTTCCGCGCCTTGCACCAGCGATTGCAGGGACGATGCGATCTCACGCGCACCGGCATTGCGCAGGTTGACGATGGTGCTGGCGGCATTGTCCCGGTCGATTTCCCGGACCAGCGCCCGTACCCGGCGGATATTGTCGGCATAGTCGACTATTACCAGGCTGTTGGCATTGCGGTTGGCGGTAATCGCGCCCTGTTTGCTGATCAGCGGGCGCAAGGTTTCAATCGCGGCCGCAGCCTCAATGGATTTGAGCCGGACCACTTCGGTGACAAACTGGTTTGCCGGCGAGGAGCGTGTGCCGATCCGGGTCGGCTGTGACGCCGCGCCATCAGCTGGCTGAATACGGTAGGCGCCGCGCGTTGTCGGAATGGCGACCAGATTATTGGCGCGCAATGTGGACAGGAAAATCTCGAAATATTCGCTGCGGCTGAGCGGACGGTCGGTGACAACCGAGACCTTGCCCTGCACCCGGCTGTCGACAATGAATGTTCGCCCGGTCACGCGTGCGGCATCCTGCACAAAGGCACGGATATCGGCATCGCGCACGTTCAGGCTGTGCTGCGCAGCAACAGGCTGCACCGCCAGGGCACCGAACAGGAAAATGGCTGAAACCAGCTGAGTCAAAATACGCTGCATCATGGAGATCCCAGATTAACGACGATCGGGACAACATCCGCGCCACGCTCGACTTCGATTGAAAGATTGGTGCCAGGAACAATCTGGCTTTGAAGAGAAGAAATATCAGTCGTCGATGTGACCGGCTGGCCGTTGACCGCGACAATGATATCCCCGTCGCGCAATCCTGCGGCAGCAAAAAGGGCGCCGTCCCCTTTGGGTGTCACGACGATCCCTGTTACCCGGCCGTCTTCGGTCCGGGGGTTGAACGCCATGGCATCGCTGGCCGAAAGGCCAGCCGTCGCGAGGGTGTCAATTTCGGTTGTCCCGATATCATCTGCGCTGATTGTCTGTGCGGGGATGGACTGGTCAAGATAGAGGCTTTCACGGGTTCCGTTGCGATCAATGACGACATGATCAAACTTGACCCCTGCCAGCGACACGCCGGACATGATTTCGTCGCCAACGGCATAACTGTCCTGCACCCCGTCGGTTCCGGCGAGAATGGCGGATCCAAGACCCGATCCCTCGTTCATGCGAATGCCGAACAGGGTCAGCTGCAGCGAGGTCACGACATTGGCGTCATTCGTGGGACCCGTGCGATAAAAAGGATCAAAACTGCGGAACAGGGCCAGACGGGATTGCGGCGGTATCACCCGGACTTCAGAGGCCTGCCAGCCACCCACAGGGCCGATTGGGGTCACGGCCAGCCAGATTAGACGGATGAGCTGGACGAACAGCAGCAGCGCGAGCAGCACGATCGCCAGGCCATATAGCCTGTTACCCCGGAAAACCGAGGGCAATCCACCCGTTTCGTCTGACACTTGAGTAACCACACATCCCCGCAACTATAACCCACAAGTCGCTATAACCGTTTCATGACCAATCGACGACCAAAACATGTCAATTTGGTTACACGTCACGCGCAACTCGGCAACACTATAAGCCGCGATATCACTGGACCCTAATGGTTAATATTTCATGGAAAGGACCGGTCGAGCAACGCGCCAAGCTCGGCAAGCGCCTGCTCTCCGGCGGTCACCTTGATCGCCGCCATCCCCAGCGTCGCCGCGGGTTTGCAGTTGATCCCCAGATCATCGAGATAGATGCACTGTGCCGGTTTTACGTTCAGTGCTTCGCACATCAACTCGTAAATGCGCGGATCCGGCTTGCGGATGCCAATCTTGCTGCTTTCGATGACATGGTCAAACCGCTGCATGATCGCGGCCACAGCCTCGGCCTTGGCATCGTCCATCGCCATCGAACTTCCCTTGCCCGCCGGAACATTGTTGGTGATGCAGCCTATGGTGAAGTTCTCGGCTTTAAGCCGGTCAAGCGTCGCCACCATGTCCGGCCGGATATCCCCGGCGAGGCAGGCGAGCACGTCCTTTCCGCGCAAGTCCACACCAATCGCGCGCGCTTCCTCGGCAAACAGCTGGTCAAAGCCAGCGGCGTCAATTTCCGAGCGTTCGAATTTCGCCCAGGCATTGTCATGCGGATTGGCCGAGTTGATCCTGCGGACACTGTCCTTCGGCTGGCCCTGCTCAGCCTCGAGCCGGTTAAACGCGTCAAAAGGCGAGCTGGTGATCACCCCGCCAAAGTCCCAGATTACGGTGGTGTAGGTCATATAGAATCAGCCTTCTTACGCTTGTCCAGCCCGACCTGAATCCAGCCGGTAGAACCTGAAAGATTGTCAAAATCCCAGCATTTCCGGGCTACTTGTTCAATTTTCGTCGCCATTTTGTCCGATATCCTTCCGATCGGATGAGCCAGTTGGAAATCCGCAACCTTACCATTTGCATCGACCTTCAGACATGCCGATACTTCTTCGCCTGGCCTGTATGAAACAGGGATTGCCTCATGTGGCATTCGCGCATCATTTGAATAGGCTTCTACGAACTTTTCTGCGGCAGGTATTTTGCAAGAAGAAGGCCAGCGGCGGCCATACTTAAGCGGTTCAGGAGGCATAACGATTGTCATTGCAAGCAGGAAACTGCTCCCGGAAATTTCATGTGCCTCTTCACGGTTCAGGAATGAGATGGGGCTTTGATGATCCGTGAATCTCCGAATTTCGACTTCCCAGGATCGAGGACGTTTACATATGTCCGGATCCAGCTCGTCCGGAATGTTAGCTGTGGGGAGGCTGTCATTGGTTTTTTCTAACCAAAACACCGACCCTTCATTCGAAGGCGTGACCCGATAGTACCTATCCGGTGCCATTAGCAAACTACCGAACGCCGACCCTGAAATCAGGACGGAGAAACACAAGGCCATCGGAGAAAAGCTCATTTTTGGAGATATTCCAGTTTGAGGCCGGGCCGCTGCCAGCGCATTTTCATCAGTTTTCCGGTCGCGGACAGGCAGATCCAGGCATCCATCATATCGGCTCCCCCAAAGCAGATATTGGTGGTGAAGATGTCGGGCGTCGGGACAAATTCGACCAGTTCACCTTCGGGTGAAATCACGCTGATCCCGCATTCGCCGATGGTGGCGACGCAGATATTGCCGCTTTCCTCCATCGCAAGGCTGTCGAAAAACTTGTATCCCGCCGGACGATAGACGGGAATGCCCGGTCCTCCCGGTCCGGCATCTGCTGCGACTTTGCCTGGCTCGGTGATGTTGAACTTCATCAGGCGGCAAGTGTAGGTTTCGGCGGCATAGAGCGTCTTGCCATCCGGAGACAAGCCCACACCATTGGGGTTTTGCGACGGGAAAACCACTTCCTCGAGTTGGCTGCCGTCAGCTTTCCCATAAAATATCCCGACAATGTCATGAATGCGGTTTTCATAATCAGTCTTGCCGTGATCAGTGAACCAGAAGCCGCCCTGGTCGTCGAATACAATGTCATTCGGCCCGCGCAGGATGCAGCCAAAATCGCCGCTGTCATACAGTGTCTCGATTTCGCCAGTTTCCGGATCAATCCGCTCGATCCGCCCGCGGTCATAATTTTTGGCAATGCCGGCGGGTGTCAGAAAGCCGTTTTTCTCTTCATACTCAAAGCCGCCATTATTGCAGACATAGATTTTGCCATCCGGCCCCAGCGCTGCGCCATTGGGACCACCACCCGGTTTGGCAATCACGTCCTTTGTACCATCAGCGGCGATACGGGTCAGTTGTCCTGATGCAATCTCTACCAGTATGACGCTGCCATCTGGCATAGCAACCGGGCCTTCGGGAAAACGAAGGCCGTCAGTAACAAGTTCCATATTTTTCCTCTCGAAGTTGTTTACAGTCCTTGCGGGAAACCAACGACAAGTCTAGTGCTGTCTCAACCGGTTACAGGAGCAACTATGTCCAACAGCTATCCCCCTTCCCTGCAACTCCATATTGATGGTGAGTGGATTGATGTCGCGGATCGCGATGTACATCATGTGATCAATCCCGCTACGGGCAAGCCGATCTCTGATCTGCCCAAAGCGACCAAGGCCGATCTCGACCGCGCACTGGGCGCTGCCGACCGCGCCTTTCCGGCCTGGCGCGACACGCCGGTCAGCGAACGCGCGGCGATATTGCACAAGGCGGCGAACCTGATGCGCGAACGCGCGCCTGAGATCGGCCGGATGATGACGGCTGAACAGGGCAAGCCTGTGGGTCAGGCAACTGGCGAAGTCACCGCATCGGCGGCGATGTTCGATATCATGGCCGAAGAAGCCAAGCGCTGCTATGGCCGCGTATTGGTGCGCCCCACGGGACAGAACAGCTTTGTCAAATATCAGCCCGTCGGGCCTGTCGCAGCCTTCAGCCC
>JBCBZY010000309.1:0-3391 GCA_039815115.1 Pseudomonadota bacterium
GATCCGCGCGCTCGACCGCATCGATGGTCTGGAACGCATCCGGTACACGACCAGTCATCCCAATGACATGAGCCAGGCGCTGATTGATGCCCATGGCGAAGTTCCCACTTTAATGCCTTATCTGCACCTTCCTGTGCAATCCGGAAGCGATCCGATCCTGAAGGCTATGAACCGGTCACACAGCACGGAAAGCTATCTTGATATCCTGCGCCGGATCAGGGACGTACGTCCGGACATTGCCATTTCCGGAGATTTCATCGTTGGCTTTCCCGGTGAAACTGACGAAGACTTCGAGAAAACCATGGAGCTCGTCGCCGAAGCGAATTATGCGCAGGCTTATTCCTTCAAATATTCACCGCGTCCGGGCACCCCTGCGGCCGTAATGGATAATCACATTGCGCCGGAAGTCATGAACGAAAGGCTGCAGCGTCTGCAGGCCCTGCTGAATGAACAGCAGCATGATTTCAACCGTCAGACTGTCGGGCGCACCACCAGCATCCTTCTCGAACGCCATGGCAAACTCGAAGGTCAGCTGGTCGGCAAAACGCCGTGGCTGCAGTCGGTTCACGTGATTGCCCCTGGCCTTGCGATGGGCGATATGATCGATGTCGAAATAGAATCTGCCGGTCCCAACAGTCTGCAAGGACAGATAACAAGGAGTAAAGCCGCCTGATGGCCAAAAAAGCGCAAAGCGAACAAACGCGAGGGGTCATCACGCTGGATCTGGAATTTGATAATCCGCAGCTGCTCGGTGACCTTTTTGGTGAATATGATCGCAATATTGTGGCGATCGAAAATCGCCTTGGTGTCTATATTGCCGCGCGCGGGACCAACCTGAAAATTGAAGGCGAGGAAGACGCCGCCACCAGAGCCAGAGATGTTCTCACCGGTATTTACAACCGGCTGGAAGAGGGTCAGGAAATCGACGCCGGTGCTGTTGAGGCGATTATTGCCATGGCGGGCGATCCGCGGATTCAAAAAGCCGCAAAGGGCACTTCCGCATCCGGCGATAATGGCAAAAACGATATTTCCGAGCCGCCCAGGGTGATGATCCGTACCCGCAAGAAGACCATAGTTCCTCGGTCGGTAGGTCAAGCGCATTACATGGAAGCCCTCGCCCGGGATGACATGATCTTTGCGCTTGGTCCGGCAGGAACCGGCAAGACCTACCTCGCTGTGGCCCAGGCTGTGGCCATGCTGATCACCGGGGCGGTCCAGCGGCTGATACTGTCGCGGCCGGCAGTAGAAGCCGGCGAACATCTGGGATTTCTGCCCGGAGACATGAAGGACAAGGTCGATCCCTATTTGCGACCGATTTACGATGCGCTGTTTGACTGCCTGCCCGCGGAGCAGGTGGAGCGGCGAATAGAATCCGGCGAAATCGAAATCGCGCCACTGGCGTTCATGCGTGGCCGGACACTGGGTGATGCTTTCATCATTCTGGACGAGGCCCAGAACACAACGCCGGCCCAGATGAAGATGTTCCTGACCCGATTTGGCATGAGCAGCCGCATGGTGGTTTGCGGAGACCCCCGTCAGGTGGATATTCCGGGTGGTGACAGCCGTTCAGGCCTCAACGATGCAGTGAGGCGCCTTGAAGGCATTGACGGGCTCTCAACCATTCGATTTACCAGCAGCGATGTGGTGCGTCATCCGCTGGTCGGCCGGATTGTTGATGCTTATGAAGGTCCCGATGCCAGCTGAATTGTCTGAATTTTGGATAAGTTCCGGTGCTTGACGTTGCGACACGGAACGAGGGCTGGGATGAAACCATGAACTGGCAACAGCTCGCACAAGATGCGGTTGTCAATGCCCTGAAACTAACGCCATATCAGCCACTGACCGAGCTTTCTGCAGATCTGGAGATCGCGGTCCGGTTCACTTCGGATGAAGAAGTCCGCAAATTGAACGCCGCTTATCGGGACAAGGACAAGCCCACCAATGTATTGTCCTTTCCGTTGGTGCCTCGGGACATGCTCAGCGGACTGGCGAACACCGATGACGGGGAAATTCTGCTGGGAGATATCATCCTGGCGAACGAAACCTGCCTCCGCGAAGCGCATGAGAAGCAGGTTTCCGTGTCAGATCATGCCACACATTTGGTTGTTCATGGGACCTTGCATTTGCTAGGCTATGATCATCAGAATGAGGCTGATGCATTGACAATGGAGGCTCTGGAAACCAGAGCATTGGAAAGTCTCGGGATTGCCAATCCCTATCCCGATGAACATATGGAATAAGTGATCAGAACGAAAACCATGCCAGACGACCAAACCAGCAGCTCGGGTAACGGCAGTGCCGAACCCAACAAGAGCGAAGACGAAGAACCAGGGCGAATATGGCGCAGCCTGAAGGCCCTGCTTTTTCCAGAAGCAGAGGATAACAGCCTGCGCGCGCAGCTCGAGGAAGTCATTGACGAGCACGAAAACGAAACTGACGGAGATGGCGAAAAGGCCGAAGACCTGTCCGCGGTCGAACTCGAAATGCTGCGCAACCTGCTGCATTTCAGCGATCACCGGGTGGATGACATTGCCGTTCCACGGGCAGATATCATCGCCATCGAAGAAAGCGCGCCGTTCAGCGAATATGTCGATATGTTCTCTGAACACGGGCACAGTCGGCTCCCTGTGTATCGGGAGAATCTCGATACAATTATCGGCATGGTGCATATCAAAGACATATTTGCGCTTGTCGCGAGGGGTGGCACACCGCCATCGGATATCAGTCCGTTTCTGAGGCAGCCGCGTTTTGTACCGGAATCGATGGGTGTTCTAGATCTTTTGGCGGAAATGCGGGCCACAAGAACTCATTTGGCGATCATTTTTGACGAATATAACGGTACCGAAGGACTGGTGACCATCGAAGATATTGTCGAGGAAATTGTCGGTGATATTGAAGATGAACATGACGATGAACCGGTTCCGATGCTCAAGCAGCTGAGTAGCGGCATCTGGGAAGTCGATGCGCGGGCCGAACTGGATGATGTCGGGGAAGAAGTGGATCCCGCGCTCGCCGAGATTGACGAAGACGTAGATACGATCGGAGGTCTGTCCTTCGTCCTCGCTGGCCATATCCCGGAAGCCGGCGAAGTACTGGATCACCCCAGTGGCTGGCAGCTGGAAGTCATCGAGGCCGATGACCGCCGGGTCAGACGCCTGAAATTGCGTCCCCCGAAAGACGGCGAGCACAAAGACGACTAGTCACTGCTTCGCGGCCAGCTGTTCTGCACGTTTGCGCCATGTGTCCGCCAATACCGGCAATTTGGCCAGCCACCGCAGTTCCGCCTTGCGGTCCTGGTGTGCGCCACCGATGAGGATCCGGAACAGTTTTTCCAGCGGCCAGTCCGCATGGGGCTTTGTGTTCTTTGCCTTGATCGCCGGGATGTGGATCA
>JBCBZY010000223.1:0-4863 GCA_039815115.1 Pseudomonadota bacterium
CGGATCGGATCGGATCGGATGGTGGTGGTGATGTGATTCCCGAAAGAAAGAATGAAAGAAGATCAATGATCTGTCATCCATCAGCCAAAGGAGAGAATAGAGTGCAGCTCAAGGGTTGTTGGTGTGCACATTGGTCGAACACAGAAACGAGCCAGCTCGCGCAATGTCGAATGTCGAATGAGACGATAATGTGAAACTCAAAAGCAAAAGAGAGAGAGAGAGAGAGAGGGGGGGGAGAGGGAATCAAGCTCGGCTCGGCTCGGCTCGGCTCGGCTCGGCTCTGCTCTCTTCTCCCCGCCCCACGCCGCTCCACCCACAGCCCAACCTGAGTGAGCGAGCGACAAACGTTGATGATCGCATTCTCACGCGTTGGATCTGGACACAATGTATGAATGTATAGAGATATATACACACATCATGCACACGCACTCTCTCCCCTCTTGCCCTTTGCTTTCCCAGCTTTAACGGCATTGTCGAGGAACTCGACTTTGACAAGAACAAGGTCAAGGTTTCGGTTTCCATCTTCGGCCGCGCGACACCGGTCGAACTCGACTTTGAACAGGTCGAAGTCGCGAAATAAGAGATTTGGCGGCCGCACGGCTGCCGGATAAACCCCGGAGGCTTTCAGCCACCGGATAACCAATGCGGGAGGCAGGGAACCCATGAACGGGGGACTTGCTGTTTGACCGCTTAATTTGATCCGCCTGAGCCTCGGCAAAAGCGGAGACAGAATGAAAGGACAGCCAAATGGCTAAGAAAATTGATGGTTATATCAATTTGCAAGTACCTGCCGGTATTGCAAATCCATCCCCACCGATTGGCCCGGCACTGGGTCAGCGCGGCGTCAACATCATGGAATTCTGCAAAGCGTTCAACGCGGCGACAGACAAGATGGAAAAAGGCGCTCCGATCCCGACCAAGATCACGGTCTATGCCGATCGCAGCTTCACCTTCGAAACCAAAAGCCCGCCAGCCAGCTTCTTCATCAAGAAACTGACCAAGCTGAAAAAAGGCTCGCAGGAGCCCGGCAAGGAAGTCGCCGGCACGATCCGCACTTCGCAGCTGAAGGAAATTGCCGAAGCGAAGATGGAAGATCTCAACGCCAATGATATCGAGCAGGCAATGAAGATCATCGCCGGCAGCGCCCGTTCCATGGGCATCGAAGTGGTGGAGGGATAAGATGGTGACACTGACAAAACGCGCCAAAGCCGCGAATGAAGCTGTTGACCGCGAAAAACTCTACGGCATCGATGAAGCAATCAAGATCATCAAGGATCTCGCTTCCAAATCGAAGTTCGATGAAACCATCGATATCGCCATCAACCTTGGTGTTGATCCGCGCCATGCTGACCAGATGGTCCGCGGCGTGATCAGCCTGCCTGCCGGAACCGGCAAGGAAACACGGGTTGCGGTCTTTGCCAAGGACGCGAAAGCGGACGAAGCGAAGGAAGCCGGAGCCGATGTTGTCGGCGCCGAAGACCTGATGGAAACCATGCAGGGTGGCGACCTCAACTTTGACCGTGTCATCGCGTCTCCGGACATGATGGGCGTTGTCGGACGTCTCGGCAAGATCCTGGGTCCCAAGGGCCTGATGCCGAACCCGAAGCTCGGCACGGTGACTCCGAATGTGGCCCAGGCCGTCAAGGACGCCAAGGGCGGACAGATTGAATATCGCGTCGAAAAGGCCGGTATCATTCATAACGGCATTGGCAAGGCCAGCTTCAAGGAAGCCGATATTCGCAAGAATTTCGACGCGCTGATGTCTGCCGTGGTCAAGGCCAAGCCAACCGGCGCCAAGGGCAAATATGTCAAGAAAGTCGGACTGACGAGCACCATGGGCCCCGGCCTGAAAATCGATCTCGGCGAGATTGAAGGCGCGTAACTGGCCAAGAGACATATCCAAAGATAAAAGGGGGCTGGAAGCAATTCCGGCCCCTTTTTGTTTTGAGGAAGAACAGCATGCAGGTCATCAATCAGCTTGAACCATCGCCCGAGCGGATGGAGAGTTTCTTCGGAGCGGAGGAAAATGGCCCCTTCATCATGGTCAATCTGCTGAAATTCAGGGACACAGCCGAATATGAGGATGGATCTGATGCCGGACTTTCAGGGCGCGATGCCTATTTGCGCTATGGCATGGCGGTAGTTGGTTGCATGCAAGCAGTGGGTGCCAAACCCCTGACGTCCGGTATGGTCACCGGCCTGATGCTGGGCGAAGTCGAGGAATTGTGGGACATGGTCGCACTCGCGAAATATCCGTCGCTGGAGGCCTTCCGGAACATGGTGGAATCACCGGAATATCAGGCGATCAAACATCACCGCGATGCGGGCCTGAAAGGGCAGCTGAATATCCGGATCAAGAGCCTCGCGGGCTGATATGACGGACAACAGCCACAAAGCCTCATGCCTCTGCGGCGCGGTACAGATCAGAGTCGACGGCGATCTGCCCGAAGGGGATGCCTGTCACTGCAGCCAGTGCCGCAAGCAGTCCGGTCATGTCTGGGCCTCGGTCGACCTTCCGATGGATCGCGTCACCATTACTGGCGAGGACAATGTCCGCTGGTATCAGTCATCGGAAAAGGTTCGTCGCGGATTTTGCCAAACATGTGGCTCGTTCCTGTTCTGGGACGCCAGCACGCGGGACGATATTGCTGTAGCCATGGGTGCTTTTGACAATCCCACGGGAACCCGGCTGTGGAGTCATATCCATGTCGCCGACAAGGGCGATTATTACGAGCTCGGAGACGGGATATTGCAGAAGGACTGATCAGTCCTGAAGGTCAGGCTTCTAGTGCTGCTGCTCCCCGGTTTCGCAAACCTGCTGCTGTTTCTCACGGATCTCGCCACCCACTTTGAACTGCAAGGTCATCGTGCCGCAATCGGCACCCGACGAGACCGGCTTTTCCTGCGTGCTCATCTCAAGTTCCGCCTGTTCTGCACAGGAAGCCGCGCAATCCTCACCAGTCGAACCTGCGCTGGCCAGCAGAATCAAGGCTGCCATTCCGATTGTCATATCCGTTTCTCCCGATAGTTTAAGCCAGTTAGGATAACGGTCGAAACCGCCGGAAATTTAGTTTTGATCAGCACGGTCGGCTCCTCAAATTTCTTCCGAAAACAGCGTTCTGTAAGCAGACCACAGCAATTGGCGTGCCAGACTGTCAGAACCCGCCCTAAAAGCCCTCCTGGTTTTGCCGTTTCTTAATCCGGAGCGGGTTTTGCCACGGGCTGGCATGATCCCTGCTTTTCTTCGTTTGCCGGTCAACAGTCCGGTTGAAACCGCGGTGCAAAGGAAACCGGATCAGGGTGGAAATGGCAGAATTGCTGAAATATTGCCGAATAGCGTGGTTGCTTCTGCTGCCATGGCTGGCGCAACCCGTTTCAGCACAGTCGGTCAACAGCTATACGTCACTTTCCAGCTGGAACAGCGCCCTCCCAACGGCGGATGTTGTATCGCGGGTCGAGACTTTTTCGTCGGTCAGTACCAATTACTCCATATCCCAGGGCGCCGGCGACAGCTGGAACGGATTTTCGGTCCTCGCGTCCGGAAGCGGGTCTTTCGGAATATCCGGCTATTGCCCCCAATTGAGTGATCCACAGGCCTCTTTTCCGACAACCTGCACCGGCTATAATGCCAACGCGCCGTCCGTCCCGGGCATTGTCGGGGCCTTCGCAACACCGGGCTTGGGAAACGGTACGGTCACATTCACGCCCACCGGCCGGGCCGTGGCCTTTGCATTCAACCATGTCGACTGGAATGACAGCGATACCGGTGTCGAGCGTTCGGCGATCCGGGTGTTCCTGAGCGATGGCAGTTCGACCGACATATCGGGTCCAACTCCCTCGAGCGCCGCACCCGTCGGGTTTCTTGGCGTTATCGTCGACAGCGACCTGATCGATGCGGGTGTCCAGATTACCAGTATCCTCTGGTATGGTCTCGAAGACGAGCTGGTCGGCATCTACAATGTTCGGACCACTGATCGTATCGGCACCGCCCAGCTCGCCGTCACCAAGAATTCCGATCTCTGGGATCCGGCTGGAGAAGGGAAATTCTCGATTCCGGGCAACGAGATGTTTTATCGCATCGAAGTGCGCAATACCGGCGACGGCGCTGTGGATTCGGGGTCCCTGTTCATTCTCGACAGCCTGCCCGATGACGTCGAACTCTGGAATGGGGACATCGACTCCGGCGGACCGGAGACTTTTACCGACGTAGCTCCTGTCGGCTTTGAGCAGGTGACCGGATCCGGTGTCCTTTTTGACCCTTCCGCCGATCTGAGATTCAGCACCGCCCTCACCCCACCGTCCAGTTTCAATGATTGTGTGGCCATTCCGATGGACAGCAGCTTTCGTTCGGACATCCGCTATATCTGTATCCGGCCACAAGGTGTTCTCGGGCATGGCGGATCCACTCCCCGAATTGATTTCGCCTTTCGCGTGAGAATCAGATAGCAGCGCATAATCACTGGCGTTCCTGAAGCCGAACCTGCCAGTTTCGCTTGACTTACAGGCCCGGTCCGTTAATGCGCCTGCACGAATTGGGATTCCTGACAAGGGAATCGCAATTTCCGTCCGAGACAGCCGGTGAGGGGAATATGCCTCTCTTAATTTCCAGCCTAGACGGGGATCAGTTTTTTCGCAGGTTCGCCTGCGGGTCATCAGCCAGCCTTTTGCGCGGTGAGTGACCAGACCCCCCTTCGGATATAACAGGACTGGTTTCGACCAATCCTTTCGCTTGTCATTCCCGCGAAAGCGGGAATCCATTTCCAATTGCGCGTTTGTTCGCGCTGGCTGGAAATGGACCCCGGATCAGGTCCGGGGTGACGGAATTGGAAAACGGGTGCCTGTTTCGACGGGCATCTGCATGAA
>JBCBZY010000053.1:0-11412 GCA_039815115.1 Pseudomonadota bacterium
CTGGGAAGCAAATATCGCGGGCAACTGGTATTTCATCCTTGTGATGACCTTCGTGTTCCTGCCAGTCATCTGGTACGTCACCGATCGTGTCATTGAGCCGCGTCTCGGCCATTATTCCGGTGCCCTCAATCCTAGCGACAACAAGTCGGATGATGTCGTGTCCGTGGATGATGAAATTCAGGACCGTCCGCTCAATGAGAACGAACGCCGTGGCCTGCGCTATGCCGGGCTGGCAGTGCTGGGTGTCATCGCTTTGTGGCTGGTCATGCTGTTTGGACCTGGTACGCCGCTTGTAGATGAGAGCGCTGCCGCAGAGGCCCAGCTAACACCTTTTTACCAGTCACTGGTGGGTGGTTTTTTCTTGCTGTTCCTCCTCGCGGGCTGGGCCTATGGCAAGGGTTTCGGCAATATCAAGACGCACCGCGATCTGGTCGACATGATGAGCGACAGCATGAAGGATATGGCCTATTTCCTCGTCCTCGCCTTCATGGTGGCCCATTTTGTTGCGATGTTTGGCTGGTCAAACCTTGGTCTGATTACCGCCGTGCACGGCGCCGAGCTTTTGCAAAGCCTTGACATGCCCGCACCGATATTACTTGCGCTGGTCGTGATCTTTGTGGGCGTGATGAACCTGTTTGTCGGGTCAGCAAGCGCCAAGTGGGCCTTGCTCGCCCCGATACTTGTCCCGATGTTGATGTTGATCGGTGTGAGTGCGGAGACCACGACAGCAGCCTATCGTGTCGGCGACAGCGCGACCAATATCATCACACCGTTGATGGTCTATTTCCCGCTGATCCTCATATTCTGCCAGCGCTGGAAAGCGGATTTCGGGATCGGCAATCTCACCGCGATGATGCTGCCCTATGCGCTCTGGCTGCTCGGTGCCGGACTGGCATTGATCATCGTCTGGGTTGCCTTTGAGATCCCGCTTGGTCCATCGGCTCCGGTGTTCGCACCACCGCCCGCAGGATGATCAAAGACAACTAATTGCGGTAATCCAGCGGTGGCATGCGTTCACCAAGCAGCGACTTGTAAGCGTAATTCGGACCTCGTGCTTCATCAAAAGCGGCGCGGGCTTCGGTCCGCAAATCGGAATTTGTATAGAGTTCAATTGCAGCCAGTGTCATTGCCTTTGCGGCCAGCTCGGTTCCCTTGAACCCGATCGACATGCCGCTTGCGGCCGAAGACTGCCAGCTATGAGCGGATGTTCCAGGAACCCATGTCGCTGTCCGGACGCCAACGGTTGGCGTGGCATAGGAAACATCTCCGACGTCCGTTGATCCATAACCCAGCGTAACGTTATATGGCTGGATCATGGCCTGGCTGCCAAGGGCGTTTTTTGGCTTGTCAAAACCGGCATGGATCTTCTCGGCAAATGCCTGTTCTTCAGCAGTATAGGTGATCCCGCCCAGCTGCCGCAGCTTGTTGTCCATCATCCGTGCCATTGGCTCGTTGACGAGCAGCGGATTGTTGCCGTGGATGACTTCCCAGTCGACCTGCGTGCCGGTGCCGAGAGCCGCCCCCCTGGCGGCTTCCTCAACCCGTGACCAGATCGCGTCCACACCATCGGGGTCCGGATGCCGGACATAGTAGAAGACCTCGGCGAAGTCCGGCACGACATTGGGAGCCGTCCCGCCCTCGGTGATGACATAATGGATACGAGAGTCTTGCGGGACATGTTCGCGCATCATGTTGATCATCATGTTGAACGCCTCGACGCCATCCAGTGCGGAACGGGCGCGATCGGGTGCGCCGGCAGCATGAGCAGACACGCCACGGAAGCGGAACTTGGCGGAGCGGTTGGCCAGGGTTGTACGTGCCGCAGCGGAATTTTCGTCCGCGGCATGCCAGTGGATGGCGAAGTCGACATCATCGAAAAGGCCTTCCCGCACCATATAAACCTTGCCGCTGCCACCTTCCTCGGCCGGAGTACCATAAAGCCGGACTCGGCCAGGAGTTCCCGTGTCTTCCAGCCATTTTCGCACCGCAATCGCGGCTTCCACGGATCCGGCAGCGAAGAGATTGTGGCCACAGGCATGCGACGCGTTTTTTCCGGCGATCGGTGATCGAGTGGCGACCGCATCCTGATTGATCCCGGGGAGGGCATCATACTCGGCCAGAATGGCGATAACGGGACCGTCTTTGCCATATTCCGCAACGAAAGCAGTGGGAATGCCAGCTACGCCTTTTTCGATGGAAAAACCCTGTGCACGCAGGCTTTGCTGGAGGAGTGCGCTGGACTTTTCTTCCTGATACCCGACTTCCGCTAGTTCCCAGATTTTGCGAGCGGTGTCTGACAGTTGCTCGTATCTGCCGTCAATCCCGGCGAGAATTTCCGACTCAGACGGGGAACTTTGTGCCTGAGCGATGCCTGAAACCGCCAAAATCGGCAGAAAAAGTGCCAGTTTCTTCATGATTATCCCCTCGTTTTTGATAGCATTCGGGTAATTGCCTGATTAGCGGGCCGCTGGCAACCAGACCGCTTTCGTTACGTCCTTGGGGCGGGCGTGCGGTCAATTGCAAAAATGCAACTCGCAGGTGCATCATTTCACATTGCAACTTAAATCTAATGGTTCATGATCGCTGAACCTCTCCCAAGAAGGACTGAATATCATGACCAAATTTCAATCTCTGCTACTCGGCACCGTTGCTGTTGCTGTCACAGCTTCCCCTGCTTTTGCGGCGGATGCGGCTCGCAATGAGCGTTTGTACGATGCCAACGGCTCAAGTGTCGCCAAAGTGAACCGCGTTGCTGATGATGGCGATGTCATGGTTATCTACAAAGGCAAGGTGATCCGCGTTCAGTCGGACACTCTCTCCAAGACGGACGGCAAGCTGATGACCAGCCTGACCAAAAAAGAACTGCGGCGCATGAAGTAGCGCAACCGCAACATCCTCCTCAGGATTGACGAAGCCGGTACACGTTCCTCCCGTGTGCCGGCTTTTCGTCTATTAGGGCCTCCGCAGCTGCGAGTTCTTCCGGAGTATTAATGTTGAAAAACGGTTGGTCGTCACCCCAGTAAACTGTCTTTGCCTGACATTGCTGTGCCAGCCAGTGCAGAGAAGGCGCTCTATCGTCGGTTTCATGCGTGTAGCGCACAGCGTTGACGACGGCGGGATCCCAGCAGGCAAATGTCGGGTGCAGGCGCTCGGCTCCTTCTGCCACCGCGCAGCCCCCTGAACCAGTCAGTTTTGCAACAAGGTCTTCCGGCGGAAACGGAGCATCCACCGGAACCGTGACAAAAGGCGCAGTGCCTGGACGCAGTGCCCCGATTTTCTCAGCTATGGTGTATATTGCGCCAACCGGACCTCCGGGAGCATCCGGGTCATCGGGCAGGAATGCCAGTCCCGTTCCGAAGTCTCCCGGGCCAGATAAAATGATCTCATCTACTAAAGCCTCATATCGCACTATCAACCGGTCGATCAGCTTTTGACCGCCAAAGCTAATCGTCGCTTTGGGTTTGCCCATTCTGCGCGATTGGCCACCAGCCAGAATGACGAGGCAAATAGGGTGGCGTGGTTCTGACAAAACGAAATCCTGCTGTGAGCAGAAAGAGTTGTACTGTGACGGCACGCAGGGAGCAACCGCTATGGGAATTTCTGTAAAATGTCGAAAAGAAGCTCGGCGTTCTCCGCGCCATCCGGCTCAAACGGTGATAGGAAAAGCGAAGGCCTGAACAGCAAGGAGAATGGCAATAATGCCACCTCCGGCCACGCGAGCAGCAGATATGATTTTGGATCTCATGGGGAGGGGCTTAACGAAACACCAGCAAGCCTATGTGAAAATATGTGCTGAAGAAGGGCTTAACCAGCGAGTTGCAAACGTTATTCGGGACTGATCTTTGCGTCCTGTACGGTTAGCCGTTGGGCTGTCGCGGGTGCGTCGGAAAACAGTTCCGGCTCGGTGCCGGTCAGCCAGACCTGACCACCCCGGTCCGCCAGGCGTTCGAACAGAATGGCGCGCCGACCGGGGTCGAGATGGGCTGCCACTTCATCGAGCAACAGAACCGGACGCATGCCGCGCTGTGTTTCGATCAGATCCGCGTGCGCCAGAACAATAGATAGTAACAAGGCTTTCTGTTCACCTGTGGAGCATAATGCTGCGGCCCGACCTTTTGCTTTGTGAAAAATGGTCATATCAGCGCGATGCGGACCGACCAACGTCCGCCCTGCAGCTCGATCAGCCTGTCGTCCGGCTGCCAGCGCCGTGCGCAATTGTTCTTCCGTTTGTAGATCGCCGTCATCCAGTGTGAGCTCGGCGGCGGCAAACAGGCTGTCATCTGCGGTCCCGATCAACCTGTTCAAGGCATCTGCGATCCGAGATCGAGCCTCGGCGATGGCGCTGCCAAATTCAGCAAGCTGTTGGTCAAGGGCTTCCAGCCAATCGGGATCGGGCGAAAATTCCTCGGCCAGGAGGCGATTACGTTCGCGGCGGACGGCTTCATATCGGGCGGTGTTTTTGGCATGACCCGGCTCGAGGGCGGTTACCAGGCGGTCCAGAAAATTCCGGCGACCGGTTGCCCCTTCCAGAAACAGCCGATCCATGGCCGGGGTCAGCCACAAGAGCGACAGCCACTCGCTGAGATCATTGGTCGGGACCGGCGCGCCATTGACCCGGGACTTGCGCCGGTCGGGATGTTCTGCGCTAATACCTGTACCCAACTGCGTGTCGCCAATAGTTGCCGCCACGGCAAAGGCTCCGCCACCGCCATCCAGTGCGATATCGCGCAGTGGTGCCCTGCGCAGTCCTCTCCCGGGGGCCAGAAGTGACACCGCTTCCAGAATATTGGTCTTTCCGGCGCCATTCTCGCCGCTCAAGATGATCAGGCCCGATGAGACATCCAGTCGCAGCTCGGCATAGTTGCGGAAGTTCTGCAATGTGAGCCGGGATATCGTCATGGTGTGCGAGCTTACCTAGCCGCAGCCCCGGAACTTGAGAAGAAAATTCGCAGGATTTTACAGGGTCATTAATGACATGTTCATCAAATCCTAAAAGTTGGTATAAAAAACCAAATATCAGGAATTAGGATCAATTTCAAAATGACGAAAATCATATAAGTTATTGATATATATCATAAATAGAAAACTGGCACGGCCTGTGCAATGTATTGGGCAACTTCGCAAACATTACTGCGAAGACCCAGATTAAACAAAGGAATGAAAGATGATCTCGAATATGACCAACAATGTAACCGCCGCTTTTGCCGCTCTCGTTTCCGCCGCCGTTCTGGTCAGTGCCAGCATCGGTCCCGCATTCGACAATGCCGCAACTCTGATCGTTTGATCGCCAACCAAACCCAAACCGAAAAGGAAAACTCATGACCCTCGATCTGAAAAACCATTTCGCCGCCGCTTTTGCCGCCCTGGCTTCAGCCGCAGTTCTGATCAGCTCCAGCATCGGTCCCGCGTTCAACAACGCCGGCTCCCTGGTGATCTGATGACCAGCAAGGAAAAGCAGACCACCAGCACCCCCAGCAGCTGGCCAACTTCAACTGAAACCAGAAAAGGAAAAAACAACCCGATGAAAAACAAACTTCGTCTCGACAAGGCCAATGGCAAATTGATGGGCGTATGTTCCGGCCTCGCCAACTGGAGCGGAATTGACGTTACGATCTGGCGGATCGGCTTTGTTGCCGCTGCTCTGTTCGGTGTCGGTGCCCCGATACTGATTTATCTCGCCCTTGGCCTGATAGTCGACTGAAACCGCTATGGGTCATTGAAATAATGATATAACATACGGAAAAATGGGAATAAATTGAGTAGACCGCTCCGATAATAACGTGTAATTGAAGATGGCAAGTCCATCGGACGAATTATCGGAGCGCTGATGTCGGTTCATCACCACAACCACAGTCACCTGTCTCACAGCCATCACGATCGCCATGGCCCGCATGGCCACATGCCCACTGATTTCAGCCGGGCCTTTGCTTTCGGCATTGCGTTAAACATTATCTACATCATTATTGAAGTCACCTACGGCATTCTTGCCGGGTCGATGGCACTGATCGCAGATGCCGGACATAATCTGTCTGATGTCCTCGGTCTCGCCGTGGCATGGGCCGGCGCGGAACTGTCCAAACGCCCACCCAGCAAGCAGTTTACATACGGTTTGGGCGGATCCTCCATCCCGCAGCCCTGCTCAACGCCTTGTTCCTGCTTGTGGCCTGCGGCGCTATCGCATGGGAAGCAATCGGGCGGTTCAGCTCGCCCAGTGCGGTCGAGTCCACGACGGTGATCATTGTGGCGTCGATCGGGATCGTGATCAATTTCGCTACGGCAATGCTGTTCGTCCGCGGTCAGAAGGAGGACATCAATATCCGCGGAGCGTTTTTGCACATGATGGCTGATGCTGCAGTTTCGGCAGGTGTAGTTCTGGGCGGCATTGCCATCTTCCTTACCGGTCTGAACTGGATTGACCCGCTGATCAGCCTCGGAATTGTGGCACTGATCTTCTGGAGCACGTGGGGCTTGTTGCGGGAGGCGGTGCGGATGTCGCTGGCCGGTGTGCCGCGGGATATTGATGCGGAAGAGGTGATGGACGTGCTGGCGGAACTGCCCGGGGTTGAAGCCGTGCATGACCTCCATATCTGGCCGATGAGTACCAGCGAGAATGCCATGACCGCGCATCTGGTCATTCCGGGAGGACATCCGGGAAAGGCTTTTCTCGCTGAAGTCCAGCGTGACATGAAATCCCGCTTTGCCATTCATCACATCACCATCCAGATCGAACTGGAAGATGAAGAATCCGGTGAATGGCATACGGACTGTCAGTCGTGACTGCTTCCTGATGCCTGGCGACATCGTTATGGTGCATTCGGATTTTCCAATGCACACTCGTTAACCGGTCCCCGTAAGGTCCCCGTTAACTTTTGCATAATCAACTGCTGTTAAATTCCCTTCAGGGATCAGATACAGGCAAGCCGGGCAAAGCGCGCTGGCCGCCAGGTCATGCGGATCCTCTAAAGATAAATTCTAGGGAAATGCTCAAGATGAACGCGCGACCAGATCAACGGGAATTGGACAAGCAGATGAAGCGCGGTGATCACCGCGTATCTACGCGCACCGGCGTCGAAATCGAAGCAGAGGTTCGTGAACCGGGTCTCGGCAGGGTCCAGGCAATGATCATCGACCTGTCGCTAACCGGATTTCGCATGCGCTGCATGACGCGCCTGACCGGGGAAAAGAATATCTTCATGACTCTGCCTTCGTTCAATGCGATTGAAAGCAAGATCTGCTGGATCGAGGGCGATTACTACGGCTGTGAGTTCACAAAAGCGCTCTACCCTGCCGTTTTGGATCATATCGTGACAAAATACCCGTCGCTGAAACAATAACGGTTCGGCTTGCGCCGGTGCCGGATAAGCGGCTAGTCCGGCCTCTGGCATGGCGCGAAAGAAATTCTCCCCAAAGGCTACCCTGATTTTGATGTTGGTGCTCGTCGCTGGCGTCATGCTGTGGCAAGGGCTGTTCATGCGCGATGAAGTCATCCGCATTGATGGGGAGGCAGTGGTCGTGATCGACGGTGACAGCTTCAAGTCTGAAAGCGACGAATTTCGCCTGCAGGGCATTGATGCACCTGAGTTTCGGCAGACTTGCACCAACAGGGACGGTGAATCCTGGCCTTGCGGGAGATCAGCGCATCAGCGACTGAAAGAGGTCCTGGCCGGATCAGCCTGGTCATGCACCATACAGGCAAGAGATCAATTTGGCCGCGCGATTGCAACCTGTGAAGATTCGGCCAGTCGAGATCTTGGTGCCGTCCTGGTGCTATCCGGGCACGCGGTTTCGGGCGGTCAGTTCGATGTCATGGCATATGGATCGGAAGAATTCGAGGCCCGGAAAGCCCGGCGTGGAATCTGGCAAGGACCTTTTCAGCGTCCCGACGTCTGGCGCGGGGAGAATCCTCGCGGCTCATGAGATTTCTGGTCATTGATGCAAATCCTGCAAGCCGTGGCACGATATCATGTCCCGAAGGACATCTTTCATTGCGCTGTGCCAGAAACCACCTATGCTTCGATCATGCAAAATCTTGCATGCGCGGGGAGGCAAAGTGCACAGCGAAATAAGACCCAATTGGCTGTCGGAAATCGTGCGGCGTTTTTCAGTATTCGTATACAAGCTGAACGGGTGGAAGGCGTTCCAGGAAAACCCTCCGCCCCGCAAATGCGTCATCATTGCCGCACCTCACACCAGCAACTGGGACTTTCTCTATTTTTTTGGGCTGATCAATCAGCTAGGGTTCAAGTCCTACTGGATCGGCAAGGACACATTGTTCAAGTGGCCGTTTGGCGACATGATGCGCAGGTTGGGGGGTATCCCGGTTGATCGGTCCAAATCGAACAATATGGTTGATGCCATGGTTGAGGAATTCCGCAATCGCGACGATTTCATCTTGACTATCCCCCCGGAAGGCACACGTGGCAACGTCAGGCAATGGCGCACCGGTTTCTATTACATCGCCTTGAAAGCCAAGGTGCCGCTGATCATCGGGATGATGGACTATGCCAAGAAAACTGGCGGTCTGGGGCCATCGGTGAAGCTGACGGGAGACTACAAGGCGGACATGGCGCGGATCAGTGAATTCTATCACAGCGTTGTCCCGAAATATCCTGACAAGGCGATGGGAGATCTGGCGGCAACGGACGCGGGTTCGCCAGACGGGACATCCGGCAAAAGCAAATGACCGGGGAAGTGCTGATTGCCCTCGGTTGGAATTTTGCCCTTCTTGCCGGGATCATGATCCTTCTCTGGCTGATCTCGGTGAAGATCGGTGATGTGTCGTTCATTGATTCATTCTGGGCGTATGGAATGGCCGTGATGGCGGGCAGTTCGATCATGCAGGTGCCGGACCCCGGATTGCTGGCGTGGGTGATATGGGCGCTCACTCTGTTATGGGGATTGCGGCTGGGCACCTATTTGTTCCTGCGCTGGAGAAAGGAAGGAGTCGATCCACGTTATGCCCTGATCCTGGGTCGGGCGACGGACAAGCTGGGCTGGTCCTTTGCCAAAGCGGCTTTTTTCAAGGCCTGGGCTCTGCAGATCCCGCTGCTGTTTCTCGTCTGCCTGCCGGCTCAACTCGGTATCTTGCTGGCGGACGATCAGGCCATCGGTCCGGTTGCCTGGGTTGGTATAGCACTGGCACTGACCGGTATCATCTTCGAGACCGTCGGTGACATGCAGTTGAAAGCTTTCCGCTCAAAC
This sequence comes from Pseudomonadota bacterium, assembly GCA_039815115.1. Lineage (GTDB taxonomy): Bacteria > Pseudomonadota > Alphaproteobacteria > Sphingomonadales > Sphingomonadaceae > Parasphingorhabdus. The sequence continues at coordinate 9,202 of JBCBZY010000053.1, forward strand.
CCGGCAAACAAGGGAAAGGTGCTGGATACCGGCCTCTGGCGCTACACCCGGCATCCCAATTATTTCGGCGACTTCTGTGCCTGGTGGGGCATTTGGCTGGTCGCAGCCACGACCGGTTGGCCTGTGTGGATTGCGGTCGTCGGGCCGCTGTTTCTTTCGTTCACGCTGATGAAGTGGAGCGGAGCACCGATGCTGGAAAAGGCCTTGCAAAAAACCAAACCGAAATATGCCGAGTATATCGCGCGGACTTCGGCTTTTTTCCCACGACCTCCAAAGCCGCAATCCGGCGGTAAGCAGGCGGGATGATCAAAGGTGTGCATCATATCGCTATCGGAGTGCCCGATCTCGATCTGGCGCTGACATTTTACTGCGATGCACTTGATTTTGAGGTTGAGCAGGAAACAGCCATTGCTGCGGATCACAAAAAGGCCGGAGAAGCTGTTGGCATTCCCGGGTTTGAAGCCCGTATGGCGATGCTGACAACTGCCAATATCCGGATCGAGCTGTGGCAATATTCCCGACCTGAACAAAGAGACCGGCGTTCTGATCCTCAAGACCTGGGTTATCCGCATTTTGCGCTGGAAGTCGATGATATCGTTGCCGAATGCGAGCGACTGTCGCAGGCAGGCATGACATTTGTCGGGCCGCCAGTGGATTTCGATTCCCTGAAGGCAGTTTACGGACGCGATCCGTTCGGAAATATCATCGAGCTATTGCAGATAGCTGATTAGTACGACTTAGGCTGCTTTGGCGAGGATCTTGCTCTCGATAATCTGAGCAAACACATCACTGTCCTGGGCACCGGGGACCATGAATTTCTTGTTGAAGATGAACGCGGGAACACCGGTGATGAACCGGTCTTGCCACTCTGCTTCCACCGCTCTGACCTCGGCAGCGAACAGGCCGGTCTCAAGGATATTGGCGGCCCGTTCGGAACTGAGGCCAACGGCTGCAGCTATCTCCAAGAGTGTATCATGGTTACTGACGTCGCGACCGTCCGTAAAATGCGCCTTGAATAGCGCGAGTTTTAACGCTGTCTGCTTACCCGTTTCTCCGGCCCAGTGGAGCAGGCGGTGCGCATCAAAAGTGTTCACCATGCGCATATTTTCCCGATACTGAAACTCGAAGTCGAGATCGCTGCCGGCATCACGCAGGCGGTCCCGGTTCGCTTTGCTCTGTTCGGGCGTGGCGCCATATTTCTGGGCCATATGTTCGTTGATGTCCTGCCCTTCCGGAGGCATGCCCGGGTTCAGTTCAAATGCATGCCAGGCCAGCTCGAACCGGGCCTTGCCTTCGAAACGCTGCATCGCCTGTTCGAGTTTCTTGTACCCGATGATACACCAGGGACATACTACATCAGAGACGATATCTACGGTGACGACCGGGGTCTCTGACATGGGTATCTCCTTTTTACTATGATCGGGAAGGGATCAGGCTTTTTCAAGCGTGCATTGCAGCGGATGCTGATTTTTGCGGGCAAAGTCCATGACCTGCGTCACTTTGGTTTCCGCTACCTCGTAACTGAACGTGCCACAGACACCCACGCCCTTCTGGTGGACATGCAACATGACCCGCGTTGCCTCATCTATATCCATCTTGAAAAAGCGCTTCAGCACCAGGACGACAAATTCCATCGGTGTGTAGTCATCATTCAGCAGCAATACTTTGTAGGGACTGGGTTTCTTTGTTTTGACACGCGTCTTTGTCGCGATCCCGAGATCGGTATCGTCACCATCACTGCCACCTGTGCCATCCGGATTCTCGGGCGAATCGTCATCGCCGGCCGCCCGGATGGACAGCGCCGATTGAGGGGCAAAACCTGAGGTAGCCGAAAAGAGAATCTCTGAGTCATTCATGATGGAAAGAATATGGTATTTTTGTCGTTGAGGGCAAGTGGTCGTTTGATCAGTCAGGGCCGTTTATCGACAAATTGCCGACTGTCCCAATAAAAAGGCCGCCCCAGGAAGGAGCGGCCCATTTTTTGTTCATGCCGGAAAAAGCTTAGGCGGCCTTTTTCAGGTCCTTGCGGATATCACTGAAGCGATCAGCGATTGGCTGATAGGCTTTGCCTGCGATCTTGGTAACAGCGTCGGCGTTGCTGGACGTCTGATCCATAACGCGGTCGAGGTTGCTGCGCATGTAGTCAGCCTGCTTCTCAAAGAAATCGCGCGGCGTCGCAACGCTGAACAGTTCCTTCAGCACGCGGCTGGC
>JBCBZY010000197.1:0-5405 GCA_039815115.1 Pseudomonadota bacterium
AATGGGGCAAGCCTTTTCCGCAGGACGTGAATGACCAGCTCTGGGGCGCGGTCAGCGCCGTTTTCGGCAGCTGGCAGGCAGAGCGGGCGAAGGTTTACCGTCGTCTCAATGATATCCCGTCCGAATGGGGCACGGCCGTCAACGTACAGGCGATGGTGTTCGGCAATATGGGCGAGACTTCGGCCACGGGCGTGGCATTCACCCGCAACCCGTCGACCGGCGAGGCCCTCTATTATGGCGAATGGCTGATCAACGCGCAGGGCGAGGATGTGGTCGCCGGGATCCGGACGCCGCAATATCTCTCCAAAGCCGCGCGGGAAGCGGCGAACGCCAAGCCATTGTCGATGGAAGAAGCGATGTCGGAGACCTATGGCGAACTGACAGATGTCTTCGATCTGCTCGAACGCCATTATCGCGACATGCAGGACATAGAATTTACCGTGGAACGCGGCAAATTGTGGATGCTGCAGACCCGCGCGGGCAAGCGCACGGCCAAAGCAGCGCTGAAAATCGCCGTGGATATGGCGAATGACGGCCTGATTACCGAGGAAGAGGCCGTGGCTCGGGTCGATCCGATGGCCCTCGACCAGCTGCTCCACCCGACACTGGACCCGGACGCCAAGCGCGATGTTTTGACCACCGGCCTGCCCGCATCGCCCGGGGCGGCCTGCGGATTGATCGTATTCGACTCCGATACGGCCGAGCGCCGGACCGAAATGGGTGACGATGTCATTCTCGTGCGCATCGAAACTTCGCCCGAGGATATTCACGGCATGCACGCGGCCAAAGGCATTTTGACGGCCCGTGGCGGCATGACGTCACATGCCGCTGTGGTCGCCAGAGGCATGGGAAGGCCTTGTGTTTCGGGCGCCGGAAGCCTCAGCATCAACAATGAAGCCAAGTTGCTGACCGTTGGCGGGCGTGAGCTCAAGGAAGGCGACATGCTGACCATTGACGGCTCCAATGGCCAGGTCATGGCCGGGCAGGTCGAAACCATCCAGCCGGAACTGGTCGGCGATTTTGGCGTGCTGATGGAATGGGCCGACAAGGTCCGCCGCCTGCGCGTCCGCACCAATGCCGAAACGCCGCAGGATTGCCAGGTTGCCCGTGACTTTGGCGCAGAAGGTATCGGCCTGTGCCGAACCGAGCATATGTTCTTCGAAGCGAGCCGGATCACCGCCGTGCGTCAGATGATCCTCGCACATGATGAAAAGGGCCGCCGGGAGGCGCTCGAGAAGCTTTTGCCCGAGCAACGTGAGGATTTCCGGCAGATTTTCGAGGTCATGGCCGGCTTGCCAGTGACCATCCGCCTGCTCGATCCGCCGCTGCACGAATTCCTGCCGCATCATCAGTCAGAATTTGAGGAAGTGGCTGCGGCCGCCGATGTTGGCGTGGAAACCCTGAAGCAGCGGGCGAGCGAGTTGCACGAATTCAATCCGATGCTGGGCCATCGCGGATGTCGCCTCGGCGTGACTTACCCGGAAATCTACTAAATGCAGGCGCGAGCGATCTTTGATGCGGCTTGCGCCGTCGCCGAAGCCTCTGGCGAGGCGCCGATTCCTGAAATCATGATCCCGCTGGTGGCCACCGCTCGCGAACTGGAATTGATGAAGGATGCAGTGGACCGCATGGCCAAAGCGGTTTTTGCGGAAAAAGAGCGCGAAATCGAATATCTGGTCGGCACCATGATCGAATTGCCACGCGCCGCCCTGATGGCAGGGAAAATCGCAGAACATGGCGAGTTTTTCAGCTTCGGGACCAATGATCTGACGCAAACGACGCTAGGTGTTTCTCGCGATGATGCGGGGCGGTTCCTGACCCAATATGTCGACAAGGGCATTTTTCCGCGCGACCCGTTTGTCAGCCTGGACATTGAAGGCGTCGGCCAGCTGATTGAACTGGCAGCCGAGCGCGGACGAGCAACACGCAGCGATATCAAGCTGGGCATTTGCGGCGAACATGGCGGGGATCCGGCTTCCATTGCCTTTTGTGAGGCAACTGGTCTCGATTATGTCAGCGCGTCGCCCTATCGCGTGCCGATTGCGCGCCTGGCGGCCGCTCAGGCAGCCCTCGCGAAAAGTTAGTCGATCTCGCCATTCAGGAGGCGATCAACCTCGTCATCATCCACCGCAAATCGCCAGTTCTGGACGATATGCTTCGGATGCAACTTCCCGTTTAGACAGGACAGGTGGCAATAAATTCCCCGCGCCAGATGTAGCGAATTCTTGTCGGTCAAATCACGATACTCGAGGCTCGAAAGCTCATTCTCTGCAATCCCTTCGCCGCAAAAAGCACAGGGAGTGAGATTTCCTGAGATCTTCTGGATTTCCTCAATATCCGGGGTTTCACAGGGCACATCTGCGTTCAGACGGTCGATCAGCCCGGTAATGGCGATATTCCATTCATTGGTGTCGTCATCGCCTTCTGACCAAAGCTCCGTAAGCTCGGAATCCATCAACACGCGGGAGACGCCAAATTTGGCTTTCTCAATCAGGCTGGCATTCGGTTCACCCAGCTTTTTCAGGCGCTTTTGGAGATCTTCTGGCACATCCGGTGCGATCCGACCCATCATGGTGGCTACAGATTCGGCTGCGGCAATCACTGCCGATGCCAGATCGACATCCACATAAGGTTCTTCTTCCGCATCTGGATCCTCATCCAGTGCAGTCAGCTCATCAAACGGCTTTTCTACATCGGCAACGCTGTTGGCATCCGCCGCCCAGTCCAGCGCATCATCATTCTCGAAACTTCCTGCACCCCAAGCACCCATGTCCCATTCTCCCGTTTTGCCGCGATCACGTCTGACATGGGAATGTTAAGTAACGTTCAATAACAAACATGACATGCCGTCATCAGCGTCGTTAGAACGACCACTCCATACCCAGAGGAATATTGTTATGCGCCGGGAAACCATCGATATCCGAAATCTGGAGACGATGTTGCAGCGCTGCCGACGGGACAGCTGGCAAACCCTGCCGAAAAGTGAAAAAACGGGTTGCCAGCGCGCGCTTCACACCCTATCTGCACCGTTCAATGCGCGCCCGTAGCTCAGCTGGATAGAGTACTTGACTACGAATCAAGGGGTCGGGAGTTCGAATCTTCCCGGGCGCGCCATTTTTCCGATTGTAACTTGATACGGCCTTAGGTGCACTTGCGCCGGTGGTGAGCGACGCGTAATGTTTCGGCATTGCATTTCGAGAAATTACAGAAGGAAACGCCGTTTTGGCTGACTATTCCGATACCATAGAAGATGCGCTTGCTGCGCGCGAAGCGGCAAAACTGCCTGTTCCCAATGATGTGCAGGAAGCGGTGAGAACATTGCTGCGCTGGTCCGGCGAGGATCCGGAACGTGAAGGCCTGCTCGACACGCCCAAACGCGTTGCCCGCGCCTGGAAAGAATATTGCGAGGGCTATAATGAAAATCCCGCTATTCATCTGGCCCGGACATTTGAAGAAGTGGGCGGATATGACGAGCTGGTACTGCTCAAGGACATTCCCTTCCATTCGCATTGCGAACATCATATGGCGCCGATTATCGGCAAGGCCAGCATCGCCTATATGCCCACTGACCGCGTGGTCGGGATATCCAAGCTAGCTCGCGTTCTGCACGGATATGCCCGTCGGTTGCAGGTTCAGGAACGGCTGACAGCAGAAGTTGCCCAGTGCATCTGGGATAATCTGAAACCTCATGGTGTCGCGGTAGTTGTGGAAGCCAGCCACAGCTGCATGACGGCGCGCGGTGTTCGCACACCCGGCGTAGGGATGACGACCAGCCGGCTGTTGGGCTGCTTCCTTGACGATGCTCGCAGCCGCAAGGAAGTCATGAGCCTGATGGGCTACTGAACCGCTATTCCATCCACATGCGCATGAGATTATGCTGGGCGGCCTGCAGGCGCGTATAGTTTTCGTGGCGCATGTTCAGACCTTCCAGGGCGGCCACTTCGTTGAATTCATAGAGAAGGTTGCGCTTCATCACGTCACGGATCTTGCTCTGGATGAAGCTGATCGCGACCAGTCGCTCGCCTTTTGTGACCTTCTCGACTTCGTGCAGGGTATAGGAAGGATAGACGATTGCCGAACCGGGCGTACCCTTGAACCGCATGCTTGCTTCGCCGTGTGTGACCCGCAATGCGCCGCCTTCATAGTCATCCGGTCCGTTCAGGAAGATGGTGCAGCTAATGTCTGAGCGCATCGGACCCGAGGGCAGAGAAATCGTCGATCTGTCAGCATGTAGTCCATAGTTCATGCCGGGTCTGTGAAGTGTCATCAATGGCGGTGCCACCTGATCCGGAAACGCAAAGTCTACAAATTCACGACTGGCCATCAAGGCCTCGAGCATGATTTTTGACGATTCCTCATAGGCAGCCTGATCATGCAACTGAAGATTATTCTTTATCTTGGAATGCGTGTTACTGATTTTGCCGTCGACAAAATTACCATTGGCAGCAATATCCCTCAGGGTTTTTACCTTGTCAGGATCCAGCAAACTGAGTTGTTTGAACATCGATACGTATCTCTATTCCCTTGATACAAGATGCATATCTAAGGAATTCCCAGCATGTGCGCAAATATCAAAAAACCCGGCGAGAAAGACTGTCCGCGCCGGGTTTTGAAATTTTCCACATGACGAAGAATTATTTCTCTTCGTCAGCGCTTTCTTCGACAGCTTCCGCTGACGTGTCTTGTGCTGTTTCTGGATCAGAGTCGGTATCAGCTTCAGATTCCGCCTTCGCCTCTTCTTCACTGCCGTCATCTTCGCTTTCCGGCGCGAGGGCAGCGGCAGCCAGTTCGGCCTGCTCTTCCTCGAACATCTGGGCGATGACATCGATACCGTCTTTCTGCAGATCCGCTTCATCATCGGACCGGGCCACATTGGCCTGGATCGTGACATTGACTTCAGGATGCAGGCGGATGCGAACATCGAAAACGCCGAGAGTTTTTATCGGCTTTTCGAGAATGACCATGCTTTTTTCAACATGAGCACCTTCGGCATTCAGTGCTTCGACAATGTCGCGCACTGTGACCGAGCCATAAAGCTGGCCGCTGGCAGACGAGGCGCGGATCAAAATGATCTGCTTGCCGTCAACGTCCTTGGATGCGGTTTCCGCATCCTTGCGCTTGGACTCATTGTCCGCTTCAATCTGTTGGCGGTTCGCTTCAAAGACCTTTTTATTGGCGTCGTTGGCGCGCAGGGCCTTTTTATTGGGCAGCAGATAGTTGCGGGCATAGCCGTTTTTCACGGTGACAACGTCACCAATGGTTCCCAGGTTCTCTACCCGTTCGAGCAAAATAATATCCATCGTTTCGCTCCTATTTCACGAGGTAGGGCAGCAGGCCGAGATGGCGGGCACGTTTGATTGCCTTGGACAATTCGCGCTGCTTCTTGGCCGATACGGCGGTGATAC